>DUDF01000115.1 GCA_012959435.1 Candidatus Poseidoniales archaeon | reverse complement strand
ACGAAATAGTTGGTATGGAAAAGCAAGATGAGCCAACTAGTGATGAATCGGAAAATGAAGACGAGTCTTGAATTGTGAAACAATCAAAGACTCTGGCTAACAGTCAGTAAATGATGCAAGCAACAAGGGTACGTCAAATTGACACACCTCTTGGTCCAATGATTGCTGAAGCAAGCGAATTAGGATTAACTAAACTTCATTGGTCGAATGAATCAATCAGCAGCAGCGAATCGAGAAGCGACCATCTCGATTGTGCTGAACAGTGGGTGGCTGCATATTTTTCAGGTGCAAATGCACCTGAGCCGATTCTTGATTTCACCGGTTTAACAGATTTTAGACAACACATTTCCTTAAGCCTCCAAAGAAATGTTCGGTTTGGCCAAGTGACGTCCTATGGGGACTTAGCGAAGAGTGCGGGAAAAAAAGGGTCTGGCCGAGCGGTTGGCTCAACCATGGCAAAGAACCCATGGGCTCTTCTAGTGCCTTGTCATCGAGTCGTGAAATCAGACGGCAGTTTAGGAAACTACTCCGCAGCAGATGGCATCAAAACTAAGGCTTGGCTACTCAATCATGAGAAACAACTGAACTGAGTTCAGCGAGTTCAGAACCCATCGCTAACATTGCTAACTCAGCAACTAAAGCATGCCACTTATCAGCACGTCCCAGAATCAAATCCCCGCCTTCCATCTTAGATATTTCATCTGGTTGGAAAAAAATAGTTGATGGCGTATTCAAGTTTGCCATCACGCCCTTCTTTGGATTAGCCCTGTAAAAAGTTGAGCAACTTTGCCCCCCTGCCCCATAGATACAAGGTTCTATCACATAATCACCAATTCTCAAATCCGTGGGAACCCCTTCTTGAATTAAGAAATCAATTGCTTCTGAGCCACCTTTGCCGTAGGTCAACTTGTTGACTTTGCGATTTGACAGGTTCAATAATTGCTCACCGCTGCGAATCTCAAGAATTCCAAGACCGTATGTACCCGAATTGTTCTTGACGAATAATACCGGTTCACCCTCAATACCGTAGTCATCGTACTTTGTTTTCAAAAATTCCAAAAATGAATCAACTTGAGCCGCCAATTCAATTAGACATGATTCTTTTTCAAGACATTTATCTTCGCTAACAAACCAATGTGTGCCAAGCAGCCAAGGGTCAATATCAAGGATTTTTGCAGCCTTGTCTATGAATGGTTGAGCAAACCGAAAATGGTTTGATTTTCTACGCTGATACCACCCCATTGCTTGGGGAGGTGCAATAGGGATTCCACCAATTCCTTCTAATGGGCCATGACTCAAATCGTTATTCAAAATTACCAAATCAGGAGTTTTGCCTAATACCAACAACTCGCCATCAGCGATTGTATGAGAGAGTTTTAGAACCCCGCTTATCCCTTCAACCGTTTCTAGTCCATTCAAATCTGGCGAACCCACGGTAACTTGTATATCACCCTGTGAAAGTAATAGTTGTAGAGTAATTAGATTCTCAACATAGCCTTTGTTTCTTGTGTGCCCTTCTGGCCAAATATGGAGTGAAGAAGCGTTTGGATGCTCATTTTTCAACCACTCTCCCAAGTGCTCTGCTAGATGAGGTAGGTCAGGCGACCCTACATTGTTGAATCCAGCAGGGTATGCATTTGCATCAACAGCCGCAACTTTCCACCCAGCATCCCTGATATCAACTGAAGCGTACAATGGCATTGGAAGCTTTGCTCTCTCTTCGGCGAAAAACAGTGATAATTCCTCTCGTTTTGACTCTAACTTTTCAGTTAATTCTGAAATCAAATCCGGGCCATCATATTCAGTCATCATCGCACCTCATCAAAAATCTTCTAGCAAGTCCCAAAGCCCCTTGTTTTCTCTACCAAGGCCACCATCAATTATGTGTAGTGATTCAAAGAGTCGCAACCCAATTGCCATATCCGGTTGAGTTTTGAGTATTCTCTCCAATTTAGGATAACACGCGGCCCATTCATTTGCGTGTGGCATTAACTCAGTCATCAGTTCATTCAGAAGAGTTGGTGTTGTTGCAGTGCCTGCCGGAAGTTTTGGTCGGTTAACAATTGACTTAGGAAGGTCGGTTAATGCTGCTGCCGCCCTCAATGCAAGTTTCTCTTGCTGCCCACGTACACGCCAATCAAGGGGGATTGTGCTTGATGCTTGACGATGAGCCGCTCCCAAAAATGGAACTCTAACCTCTAGCCCATGTGCCATGCTGTGTCGGTCAACGAGTCGCAACTGAAAGTTAGTTAGTTGACCGTGGTCCATTTCAAATTGTAGAGTACTAGTCAAATCTGAATATATCTCAGTCGGGTTATGCTTTTTACCCCTCCAAGGTTGAGCAGCACCTTGTGCTTCTACT
>DUDF01000114.1 GCA_012959435.1 Candidatus Poseidoniales archaeon | reverse complement strand
GTGTGGGCCAGTCTAGTCGCTGCCCAATCATCGATGCCAATGAGGTGGCGCCATAGCAGCTATTCCTGCTAACAGTAAATCAAACAAAATTGTAAGGTATTTCATTTCACTTCCTCCCTTGCCAAAATCGCATTACTCGCCAGTTTGCTATTGTTCGGTTACGACGCGCTTCACGCGCCTCATTATCCCTCAACCTTGCACTTTCACTGTCTAACCATTCTTCAAACCAAATATCCATAATCCTAGCCTCCGTTTTTTGCCTCTTGGGCAATATATAGGTGTAACCCGGTCTATATTAACCATGAAGTGAAGTAGGGTAAATCTAAGTGCAATGACTACACCACATAACTTTAGCAACACCGGAGTTGAAGTAATGCCAGAACCACCAATGATTCTCAATAAAGATGAATATACAGAGATTGAAAATGCAATTATCTCCACTGAGGAACTAGGTGCAAAGGTTCGCCAACTTTTCCGCGACAATTCTGATGACGATGTTCACGACATTTCATGGGAAGTAGATGCCGCAGTTGAAGCGTTAGATGTCTTTGCATCACGCTGGACAATTGAAATTCTAGCCACACTCTACATTGCAGGTGAGCGCCGCTTCAATGAACTACGTCGATTGTTAGTCGGGATTTCTAGCAGAACCTTGTCTGATAAATTGACCACCCTTAGATTGTCTGGATTTGTTGATCGGATTGTAATTGATGGCCCTCCAGTAAAAGTAACTTACAAACTTACAAACCACGGCAATCGTTCAGGGCGCCTTCTCAGTCCATTAGTAGCATACATGAAACTCAACAATGAAAGCGTGAAGAAACGTTGAAAATGGGCGAAAAATAGCGGTCACCTAACCAACACATACAATAGGGACCGGCAACAGAAGATATGCTATGGCACTACTGAATCAGTTGGGTAGCCGTCATGCCTTGGTTGGTGTCGCTGTTGCGGGATTGACTGGATTTGGTTCGCTCGCCACCAGCATATTACCATGGAATTGGTCAATATCTGGAACTATCAGTTCATCTCACAACCGCAGTTGGGAGCACCCCCTGCGAAGTAAAATCCTAGACGCCCTTGACTCAAACCCAGGTATTTGCTACCGACAATTACAGCGTAACCTGAATGTTGCAAATGGTACATTACGTCACCATCTTGATGTGTTGCAAACCCAAAGAACTGTTACCACAATACCAGTCAATGGTAGAACTTGCTACTACGCAGGAGCACCAAGTCAGATTGAAATTCTTCGTGACATGAATGTTGGGGACGACAAAGCAGCAGAGATGCTCCCTGTTGGACTATCACAAGTTCAGCGAGAAGTTGTCACTCGCCTAGTTCAAGACCCATTACCAAAATCACAAGCCTCACTAGCTCGCGACATTAGTCGAAGTCGTGCTTCAGTAAACAGCGCGGTACTCGTACTCCGCCGTCGAGGTATCCTATCAACCCAGTATCTAGATTTGGCCGAACACTTGCATGGATTACGAACTGGAACTCTTGATTACGAGTGGATTGATGAGCGCCCTATTGCCGCGTGAATTGCTAATTCCAATTTTTTGGGATTTGAAAGAATCTCTTTGATACAAATCACTTCGCGTTAAGTAGTGCTGAATCAGCAGATAGCATCAATATCACTTAGAACCGACCGACTTCGCCAGTTACTAGATGTTGAGGCTTCGTCTTGAGCAACACCCCGCCCCCACTGGCAAGAAAGATGCTGATATGCTTCTTGCTTGGCTCCTTGACACTCTCGGATTAGTCCGCCGCCGCAATGACGCTGATTCTACAGACGCAACTCAGCGACCCCTTCACAGGCTAATGCGCGACCATTTAGTAAAAGAGCCAATGAAAGGAGTTGATGCAAAGACATTGGCAGAACAATTGGGAATCAGTATGACTGCCCTCCATCACCACTTGAAAGGTTTGCAATCGGTAAGAATCGTCGCCTCCGAAATCGGTGAAAACGGCTGGCAGATGCACCATCTACGTTGCGGCTCACTTTCAGCAGCCATTGACCTTCTACATTTGGAAGTCCGAGGCATACTCTCTCTTCGCCTTGCTCCACTATCGGAATGGCAAACAGGCTCAGTAACTCAGGAAGGTGATTCGGACGTGGATGTTCAAGACCTCAAACTGCGAATCTGTGAACCACGTCCTCTTCAAGGAAAAGAGGATGAAATTGATGCTTTCCTAAACGATTTTGGATTGCGGGGTGAGCGTCCTAAAGAAAAAAGTGGCAAGGACCTCACCCGCCTTATTTTTGAAAAAATGCTATCAGCAAATCACCCAATTTCACTAGACGAAGCGGTCGCTGAATGGGGTGCTACCCGCCCAAGACTGGCTAGAACTTTTGACCGCTTCAGAGCCGCTGGCTTGGC
>DUDF01000113.1 GCA_012959435.1 Candidatus Poseidoniales archaeon | reverse complement strand
CCTTTGTTTCTTTTCTTTTCCCTCAAAACCCTATTCGCCTCAGAGAACAAATGATAGTCAGAAAGCCCCCACACGTCGGTCCTAGGGGAATTATAATCGCCCTCTTCAAAAACCTTAATCCCATCAATATTATGGGTAAAAACACTTCTAATATTACCCCAGTTAGCACTCCCTCCTAAAAAATAGAGTTTTTCATGGCCATCTAAAGCATTGGCCACAGAATTTTGATTCACCATGTATGGGTTTCGAGATCCTGTTTTCGATTGACTCACATCTGGTATCCCCGTTACAACACCAAAAATACTCCGAGCAGTCGCCTGACTAGGAACATAAAAACGGTTAAAAAGTAGCGATTCTTTCGATAATTGATCAAAGTAGGGTGTTGGATTTAATTTATTTCCAAAAATCCCTGTTTTAAAAGCCGCCAATGACTCCATCACAATAACAACCACATTAGGTTGTCCTGAAAGGGTTGCAGGCTGTCCTATTATCTGTGGTTGTGGAGGTTGGCCATACTGTGGTTGAGGGGCCGCTTGTTGAATCGGCTGTCCCCACTGGTCTGTGCCGGGTTGCATATATTTCGCATAGCGACGGTGTTCAAAGTGGTTTCCACTTAATTATTGGAATATTTCGGTCGTCTTCCTTCAATAAGAGCAGACAATCCTTCATGAGCATCAGCAGTTGCGAATATTGTATCTAGTCTTTCTAACTCAAGAGCTAGTCCTGCCTGTAAATCATCACCTGTGTCGACTGCATCATTGAGTAAGTCAGCAGCCATTTTTACTGCGATTGGGGCGGCAAAGCGAAGCGACTTTATTTGCCTGCTAACATTTCTGTCCTCCGGATCAAATCCTTCAGGAATCCTTCCAGAGAGAAGAATATCCATATTTTCATCGCTGAAAAATTGGCTTGCAAAAGCAGCGACAGGATGCTCAGAATCTACCGGCTTCCCAGCATATTTTTCAGCAGGCTTGCCGGTTTCAGCAAGAGTGTCAACAGTCGTATCAACTTCATTAGGTTCAACAAGATGAGTCAATAATCCAAGTGCAAAAGCACTGTTGTGGTCCATAAAATTACCAGCCAAAACGGCCCAGCGAGCACTCTCAACCCCACATATTCGTGGTGTTCTTTGCGAGCCACCTAGACCAGGGTAAATGCCGATGCTTGTTTCTGGAAAGCGGAACTGTGTCCTGCGTGTTCCGATTCGGTAGTCACACGAGAGAGCCAACTCCAAACCTCCTCCAAGAGCTAGACCAGTGGTCATGGCAATGGTGGTCTTTGGTGAGTTTTCCAATTTGTCCAGCACTTGATGGCCAAATGCGGTGAAATCGTAGATGTCTTGGATTTTGTCGGCGCGGATTTTGTCAACGAAAAATTTCACATCAGCGCCGGCAACAAAGGCCTTACCAGCACCTTCTAGAACAATAGTTGAGATAGAATTGTCAGCATTGAGAATGTCCAAAGCGTCTCCTAATTGTGAGACTACAGTTTCATTGAGAGCATTCATCGCTTCTGGGCGATTAATTTGCACATTTGCGATTGAACCATCGGTGGTTACATCGATGTATGAGAATTCGAATGGCTTGTCGGATTCTGCTTGGGATGCCATGAAGTCAGGCAGAGTGAAACCGGCGAGTTCAGCATATTGAGAAGCCATAGAGTAAGCGGATTCAATACCAAGTTTGTTGGCTAACTCGAATGGACCTCTAGCCCAGCGTAATCCCACTTTTGCGCCACGGTCAACATCTTCCATTGAACAGATTTCTTCTGCAACAATTTGCGCTGAGATAGCGAATACTTGACCTAGTAAACGCTGAGATATTATTTTTTCAGCCTCATCAGAGCAATTTCCTTCCTCTGCTATGTCGCCGATTTCCCACATATTTCCCGCTTCAACCATGTCACGAAGGTTTTGTGCACCTGTGTACCGAGGGGTGTTGAGTTGTTCTGCAAGATAGTCAGTTGCATGAAGTGCGATAGGTGGGCCAGTTAAATTCATCAGTGCGAATGGTCCCATTCCAATTTGGAATGCATTGCAAGCAGCGGCGTCAATCTGTGCTGTAGTTGCTAATTCTTCCTCAAGCAATAGGCACGCTTCATTTAGCCATGGCACAAAGAAGCGATTGACGACAAAGCCAGGGCGGTCTTTGCAGACGATGACAACTTTTCCGAGCGTTTTGCAGTATTGAACAACTCGCTCGGTGCTTTCGCGGCTGGTTGATTCAGCAGGAATTACTTCAACCAGCCGATTTTTAGCAGGATGGTAAAAGAAATGCAGACCAACAAATTTGTCTGGTCTGCCAGTTGCTGCAGCCAATTCATTGACTGACAACGACGAAGTATTTGAGGCTAAAATCGTATTTTCATCGCACACCTCATCGAGGGTCGTGAAAACTGCAGTCTTGATGTCAAAGTCTTCGAAAACTGCCTCGATGACCAAATCGGTATCTGAGGAAACATTCTCTGTTCCAACCACGCCGGTGATTCGGCTTTGAATTGCTTCAACCTGAGCCGGCTTGAAGATACGACGTTCAACAGCCTCAGAGAGGAAATTAGCAATAGTTTCCTGACCACGCTCAACCCATTTAGCCTCGCGGTCCACCATTTGCACATCGAATTCTTCTTGTGCAGTTTTCTGAGCAATACCGCTTCCCATATTGCCCGCGCCGATGATGGCGACACTCTGAACCGGTTCCATGACTTGCGCGGGTGCGGTACTAAACATGAACTAAACGGCTTACTAATCATCGAGGAAACAAAGAATATAGCGCGATTTCAAGCGATTCAAGTTGCTAGATAAGGACTATAGAAATATGGCCAGCATGGTTCATTAGATGACTTAATTCATACACTAGTTCCAGTTCGCAACCCCATGAGTGGTATTGGTAAAACGCGAGTGGCCCTCTTGCTTACCTTTCTGTTTGTCTTATTGATAACAGCCCCAGCAATGCAGGCTTCCTCAAGTGGTAAACCAAATTCCAGTAGTGGATGTGGTAATTGTCACGGTTCTTCTGGTGGAGTGACACCGC
Organism: Candidatus Poseidoniales archaeon; assembly: GCA_012959435.1. Lineage (GTDB taxonomy): Archaea > Thermoplasmatota > Poseidoniia > Poseidoniales > Thalassarchaeaceae > MGIIb-Q1. The sequence continues at coordinate 72,539 of DUDF01000113.1, read as the reverse complement.
AAATCACCGGTTTGCCTAGCAGTTACAACCCGCAACAATCCTATTCTCTAACTATTGGTGGTTCTGGGACTCCCGCAGGAAGTAACGGTGGATTTTCGTTAACTACCAATTTGGGTTCATTCTCCAATCCGGGTAATAATGCCAAGATAGTGGGTAACTCTGCTACTCATTCTAATTCTAATGCGCGTTCTTGGACGGTAACTTGGACTTCACCATCACAGGGTTCTGGAACTGCGGTTCTTAGCCTAGCGGTTAACTTTGTGAATGGAGATGGGTCGCAGAGTTCTGCTGACAATTGGGCAACAATCACAGCAAACGTACCTGAACAACAGGTCTCAAATGATCCTCCGTTAGCTAGTAATTTAGTCATCTCACCATCCTCCCCAACCAAGGCTAGTGGATTACAAGTTTCGTATACTTATTCAGACCCTAATTCAGACCCCGAGTCTGGAACCACAATACGCTGGATTCGCGATAGCCAAATTGTTTCTGCATTGAATGATTTAACATCAGTAAGTAGCGCGTCTGTCACACGTGGGCAGCAGTGGTCAGTTGAAATCATCCCGTCTGATGGCACTGATTTTGGTACTCAGGTAAGTACCGGCCCAGTAACAATTGCCAACAGCGTGCCTTCTGCAGCAAATCCTGCAATTAATCCTGTTTCACCAGTTGAGAGTGATTTACTGATTGCTGATTATGGTTACAACGATTTGGATGGTGATGGGGAAAGTGGCTCACAGATTCGATGGTTCTTGGACGGGTCCCATGTGTCTGAACTTGATGATTCAATTTCCGTCTCAAGCCTAATGACCCGAAGTGGGGATTCTTGGCATTACACGATTTCACCATCTGATGGAATTGATATTGGCTCCACTGTATCATGCCAACCTGTGACCATTGGTTCGTCAAACAGTATTCCTACTCTATTATCGCTAGTTCTTTCACCATCAAGTCCAACTACTAGCCTTTTGCTTTCAGCCAACTGGTTGTTTGACGATGATGATGGTGAATCTGAGGCTGATTTTGAAGTTGAATGGTTGTTGTCAAATATTCATCAACCTGCCTTTGATGATCTCAAAACGTTGCCAACTTCAGCCACTTCCAAGAATGATGTTTGGTCATTCCGGGCGCGGGCAAGCGATGGGATTGACTGGTCTGGATGGGTGACTTCTTCATCCCAGACAGTCATCAACAGTCTACCAACCGCCAGTAACGTCACTCTCAATCCAAACCCAGCAAACAGTTCGAGTAGTCTTACTCTATCTTATCAATACTCAGATGATGATGGTGATATGGAATCGGGGACTAATATCAAGTGGTATCGTAATGGTGCCCTACAGAATCAGTTGACTGGGAATAATTTAGTAGATACATCAGAAATTCAGAGAGGTGAGGTTTGGCACGCAGAAGTAACACCAAATGATGGCAGCGGATGGGGGATTGATTACCAGTCAAATCAAATATCTATCAGTAATTCAAATCCTATTGTTGAGGTGATATCAATCAATTCCTCTGGTACTGAGTTCACTTCATTAAATGAGTTAATTCTCTCCATGCAGACATCTGATGAAGATGCTGATCAATTGGTAACTACGATTATTTGGCGTAGAGATGGATTCCATATACCTGCTTTGGATGGCTTGAGTACTGTTCCTATACAGTGGCTTGGGATTGGCCAATTATGGCTTGCTGAAGTAACTCTTGATGATGGTAATGGTGGGATTATTGTCCAGCAATCGGCTGGGGTGACAATTGTCAACATACAGCCTGTTGCTGATTTTTCAATATCACAAACTGTGATGACTGAATCCTATAATCCATTAGATGCAGTACTATCAAGCGATGTCGATGGGGAAATTGTAGGGTGGTTTTGGGAATGGGAAGACATTAATGGTGCCCAAACCAGCAGTGAATCGGCAATAGAGGTAATACTAGTATTGGGTGTGACCGATGTCAAACTAACAGTGTTTGATGAGTATGGTGGGACTTCTGATATCATTAAATCAGTCAATGCAATCAATGGACCAACAGTATCTGCCTGTACAATTGATGTCAGCAATGGTATGATGACTCTCACATGGGATTGGGATGGTCAGGCTACGGAATTCGTAGTTTGGCGTCTTGCCAATACTGATAGTGGCGGGGTAAGTGATTGGGCAAGAATTGCGACAGTGAATCAGAGTAGCTGGTCAGAGCCTCTGACATTTTCCGGTGAGTCAAGTTACCAAGTATCGGTAATAATTGATGGTGTTGAAAATAATCGGGCAGTGGCGGGAGAATCTCAAGCGAGCGTGTCTCTTTCAGCAGATGATATGCTTTCAGAAGAGAGGGAAAATATTAGCGGCTCAGCGCAACTTGTCATGCTAATTTTATTCACATTGGGTATGATTTCAGCAATTGGTTCAGCGACTATTGAGAGGCTATTTGGAGGTGGTTCATGATGCGTAGAGTATTTCTTATTGTCATCCTGCTTGTAGCGGTTTTAGCAGTACCTGAATACACTGCGAATCCTAGTGGGGAAGGAGACGGTACCGAAGAATTCGTTTGTGGTGGCGCATGTCATGGCGACCCTGGATTATCGGCCGAATCTCTAGCCCAGTTGACTATTACACCAGACCGTTCTGAAACCTATGTCGGTGGACCACTTTCGGTGACTGTTACTGCTCAAGACATGCAACTTTCAGATCGTAAGTTGGCTGGCCTGTTTTTACTAACTAGCACGCATGGGGTTGGTGATACACCACAAGCAGATGGTTGGACTATACTCTCAGATGGCGCAGGGGGTAGTGGTAATTATGTCGAACAACGAGTCACTAGTTCAGATGGTTCTGCTTCAGTAACATGGGCTCTAAGAGCACCTTCAGTTGAGGGTGATTATCGATTAATTACTGCGATTCATCACGGGGGTGATGCTAGCGCGCGGATGGCTGTTGATGAGGTGGGGGTATTGATTACTGTAGGTCCAGTTCCTGAGAATCTACCACAGATTTCTGCTGAATGGGCACCTCCAACTAAGACGTTAGTCGGTAAAGAAATGGTATTATCTGTACCTGCTTCTAATTCGACTAGTGTTTCTCTTGAGTGGACTTCGCGTGGTGCTGAAGGATCAGTTGTGATGACTCAGCAAGGAGATGCTTGGGTCGGTAGTTTACCAACCGCACTTTCAGCCACTGAAATACAATATCGGGTGGTAATGACAAATGAGATATTTGTAGAATCATCTGCTTGGATTACATTATCGGTTGAACAGCAGGATATTTTGCCCAATGCTTGGGCGTTCCGATTCCAATCAATTGCGATAATGTTTGTTTCACTTGCTCTTTGTATTACTTTGAATCGCCGCTTTGGTAGACCAGCAAAAGCGGGTACAAGTGAGATAAAATCAACATTTAACCAACCTTCAACAATACCAATGGCTCCAGTTCAGCAGGTGGTTCAAGGTATTGACATGGCAGATCCAAGAAGACCATTATCATGGTCAGATGAACAGTGGGTCCACTATGGTGAAGATTATCTCAAAGGCCTAGGAGGTGGGGTTTGATGGTTGAGGCAGGAACATTTCACGCGGTTGCAGTTGAACTCACCGTTGGCTCATTTTTGCTAGCGACAACTGCAACTCTTCTTAGAGCAATGATGGCACTTTATCCTCGATTAGGTGACAAGTTTTCAACTAGTATGGCCACTGGATTAGATGGGGCAAGTTTGTGCGGTGTGATATTTGGATTATTGGTGGTTCCGTTCACAATTATCACTGGTAATTTGGCTGCTGATGGTGGTAATTCCATGACCGCCAATAAGATTTTACTTTCTGGACTTTGTACTGGACTTTGGCTAGGGTTCTTACACGGCAGACTAACTTTAGGTATTGGTCTTTGGAATTCCAAAAAACTTGTAATTTTGCAGAGTTTGATTGCGCTATTTGCTTGTCAAGTGGTGCTGATGCTCTCGTCAATTGGTGGGACTTTGAGTAGAGGAGAGACGTTGACTGACTTAATTGGGCTCCCACATCTTGAAAATTCCCCAGACGTTGGAATGACAGGTTCTGTGCTAATGTTCCTGTTTTCTTCAATTGCGTTAGTAACTGTGTTATTTATGCAACCGAAATCTAAGCGGATTGTTGATGAATAAGTGAATTATTCCTCTTCGGTAATTTTGAGAATTTCAGTTATTCTAACTGCTTGATGCGTAGGGGTCAATCCCATTTTTGCTATGTTATCCCTGCCTGCCTTTGCCCATGCAGAGCGGGTTTCTGGTTTGTTAGCTTCATCAAGTGCTTGGTGCCATGCTGACCAGTCGCCACGCGGCAGCAGTCTGCCACTTACGCCATCTTCAACGGTGTATTGGAATCCGCCTTCTGCGACCATCAATGCTGGTGTGCCTGCCGCTTGTGCTTCAATTGTTGTTAGGCCAAATGGTTCGTTGTAGGCTAAACTGACAACAGCGAGTGCTTGTTGCACAAGTGTGACTAAATCATCTTGGCTTAGATGAGGCTGAATGTCAAGTTTCACTTCTAATTGCTCGGCCCGCTCGCGCAAGCGGGCCAAGTCATAGCCATCGCCGCCCCCAACTAATGCGAGAGCAATTCCTGTTCCAGCCAGCATTTCGATAGTTTCCCAGGTTCCTTTGACGTGTGAGGCGGCGCCAATTGTTACTACATAGTCACCAATTGAGGTTGAATCATCATCTGAACTATTATTTCTCCAAACAGAAAGGTCCACAGTTGGTAGTAGTAATTGCGAATCAACACCATAAATTTCAGAAATCCGTTTTTGAATCCACATGGAATTCCCCGAAATTGAAACGTTTTGCATTTTTTCTAAACGTGATACAAATTTTTGGTCGCGGCGTCTTTGTTTCCCTAGCAACAGTGAAGTGAGGAACAAACTTCGTTTTGGAGTTCCTTCAATAGTTCGGTGTAACACATCTTCGTATAGCCCGCGGTGAGGTTCAAGGCAGTAGTAGTGCATGGGGAGATGATTTGGTACTAGGCCTGTGAATTCTAGAGAACCAACTCCACTTGTTACATGAATCGCATCGGAATTTATCAATACTTCTCGTAGTCCAGTAACCTGTTCAGTCAAATCTAGCATTGAGATCCAAAGTCGGGTGGCTTGGCGGCTTGATAGCGCTCTTGCTTCAGCCCAAATGCCACGCGGAACAGTAAATTGTTTCACTGGTGTGAGATAATTAATTCCTAAATCATCAAGTGTTTCGCGTGCTTTTTGTGGTAGATTTAGGGTTGCTACTGTGATTTCAAAGTGGTGCGCCCATGCTGGTAAATTATTCAGCAAGTCGCGCTCTGCACCACCGAATTGCTCGAAAGTACCCTTCACCACCAGAAGGCTAGGCAAGGGTCCCGATGAGTCGCCCATGCGCTCTCGTGCGCTTGCCTGTTTAATATCGGCATGGGCTCGCGGGAGCAATGGCGAGGCGTGTTTTGCTTGTTCGCGGCGGGGAGTTACCTCGCCAAAGTGGTCTTGGCCGCGCCCACCATGAGTTAGTTGACCGGCTAAAAGCAGGTCAAATCCCTGGTTACGAGTTGGCTGGTGTGATTGAGCATCCAACTGGTGGAAATTCATTACAGCGTTGGTGGCGTAGACGCAAGAGCCATCCAGCGAAGGTGAGTAAGGAAGCCTTAGATGGCATGAAGAATGGTTCTGTTGACCTCATACATGTAACTGACCAAGAGCAAGCTCATTTGGTTCCAAAAACTAAGTCAGTGCCTTGCAGTGTCACGGTTCATGACCTGTTTCATCTTTCACCCCGGACTGTAATTGGAATTGAAGTAGGGGAGCATTCACCAAATAGTACGCGTAGAAAAGACCTCAGCCATTTGAGAAACGGTCTAGCGAGGGCTGACTTGTTAATTTCAATCTCAGAAACCACTGCTGAAGAGTGTGGGGAGTTATGGCCAGAAAAACCAGTCAGTATTGTTCACCACGCAATTGATCCAGAACCCTATCGAATTGAAGGCGAAATTAGTCTGAGAAACTTCGTTTTATTGACTGTTGGAAGTAATGAGCCGAGAAAGCGGCTAGATTTTCTTGATGGGGTGGTTGATGCCTTACCTCAAGAGGTTCGAAATGACCTCAATCTTGTGAAGGTTGGTTCTCACCTCAAACTCTCGGATGAAGAGTTGATTGCTGCATATCAGCATGCTGAAGCGCTTCTTTTCCCATCAGCTGGGGAAGGGTTTGGATTACCAGTTCTAGAAGCAATGGCTGCAGGTTGTTCAGTCTTAGCAAGTGATTTACCAGCACACAATGAAGTTGTTGACCCATCAATGCTACTTCCTGCTTCAGATAAGGCTGAGTGGGTGAAAGCGATTACAGGACTACATTCAGTATGGGTTGAACGCAACGGTGAGCCTGCAGGTGCAGACCAAATAGCATTGGAAAGAGCCGCCAAATTTCAAATCAATGATTGGGGCAAAAAAATGGCTTCTGCATGGGATTCAATGTTGGGTGAATGAATTGGATTGGGAAAAAATAATCAAATCTCAAATTCTCTGGGTGATAATTGGATTTACAATTGGTCTTTCGGTTATTTGGTGGCCGATGTTGAATGGTAATAGCCTCTTTAATGCCCTATTTGTCTACATTGTTGCCAGTATCCAGTACGCAATGGCGGCTCGTGGATTAGTTGGATGGGTTGCTTTTATCGCAATCATTTTAGTTGGAATGGCAGCAATTACTGGGCGCAATTTACGTTCAGAAAAGGCAGGGCAGATGTACAAATTATTCACCTCATTTGTTATTGGTTGGGGGTTTTCACGAGCCATAATTTACTTCTTGTTAGATATGGCATTTTTCCGTGGTTCAATCGCCATTCTTCCCTTTATGTTTGGTTCAGTCTTGTTAGCAGGGGTTGCGGGTAATTTGACCATAAATGCATCCAAATCAAAAGGTGAAATCACACCAACTACTGTTATCCGAAAAATTCCAATTCTTACGGCCTTGCTGGTTTCATTAGTACTGACTTTACCAAATCTTGCTGCAGTTGCTGGCCTTCTTCCGAGTCCACCTGAACGACCCAGTGATGGTTATGGTAGTGCAGATATGCCTTACGAGGTAGAGGAGTTTTTTCTCACTCCAGATTATCCTGATAATATGACCTCTTGGTGGGATGATTGGGCAAATGAACAAGAGTGGAATGTGCATGTCTTTGTGCCAGTTGGTTTGACTTCCGAATCAGTTGGTTTGGCTGTTGTACTACACGGCTATCAGGGAGAAAAAGTGGAATATTATCGCGATACGATGATGTCGCTTGCTGGTCAAGGACTAGTGACGATTTTTCCACAATATGTTTCCGATATGGATTTGTCATCAATCCCAACAGACTTTGAGTTGAATTATACTCTAGGTGGCTCAGACCATCCTCAGCATTTGCCTAGGTACACAATGGCGTTGTATGGTGTTGATGCTGGTCTTGAATTCATTAATTCAGACCCTTCTGTTAGCGCAGTTTTAGGAGCAACTGAACTGAACACAAATCACATGTGGATTGGTGGTCATAGCATGGGTGCTGGGACCACGTTTTATGTGCTGAGTGAACTGCTTAGTAGAGGTTTTGGAAGCCAATCATTAGTGGTTGATTTAGAGGCACCATGGATTCATGCTACGCAGGAAGGTTTGATGGGAAATATGTCGCAGTTACCCGACCATACTCTAATTCACGTGGTTGAGTATGAGACTGATTGTGTTGTTGAAAAGGACATTGGACGTTGGCAGCACGCCCGATTAACAGCTCGCGACCAAAGCCCACCATTATCGTCAAATCAGGTACTTTTCTTGCAAGTGCCATCAGATTATCATGGCTTTCCTAGACTAATGGCGTCCCATTATCTGCCCTCAGGATTTGTTAGGGATTCTTTGGCTGACCATTCGTATTATCCACGAATTGAAGCGCAAGCAGATTTCGTTGCTTCCTCAGCAGTTGGTGATATGGTTGCAGCCGATGTGGCAAAATCATGGTTCATGAATGAGGGCGAAATGACGGACCTTGGAAATTGGTCAGATGGAACCGCAGTTACGCCGATGACAATTGTTTCATCACCGCTTGAATTAACGGATGAGAATTTGGATTGCCCTCAGTCTTGAGTTATTTCAAGCGAGTGGAAGTTTGTAATTTTGTGGTGGTGCGATTCCCAAATCATCTGGGATTTGCCGAGTTGCTATTGGTAGAGTAACTGGAATAATTTCCTTGCCAATTAGGGCAACTCTGCTCTCTCTCCTGTCTGAAAGAACTTCTCGACCAACTAGAGGTGCAAGAGTGTTTGAGAATTCCATGATATCATCGTGAGATGGCATATTTTCTATTGTGTGATTATTCTGTGAATGTCCTACATGGACGTAACCTTTCGCTTCAATCCAATCAGGGTCTGCAATGTTGTCTAGTCTTGCGTAATCGTTGTGATGACCAAGACTTTCACCTTTGAGGAGTGTATGGCGACAAACGGTTCTAGTGTCCAAAGAGGGTAGCAGTGCAAGGGTTTCCTCAAGTTTTTCCCAAGCATTGTCGTTGAACTTTGGTTTGCAGAGTTTGTTGAAGAGTTTTTTGTTGGGCGCATCAACGCTGATGTAAAGTTGGGTTGGGAGTGTGTCGAGATTTTCAATCACCTTCGGCAGTGAACCGTTTGTCACTAGGAAAGTAGACACGCCGTGGTCGTGACAGATTTCTAGAAATTCAGCGAGCCGAGAATACAGTGTTGGCTCACCGTTAAGGGAGATTGCAACGTGTTTCGGATTTTGTGCAGCTTCCCACTTTTCGTAAGGCACATCCTTGTGACCTTTGAATCCAGTCAACAGTCTCCTATGGCCTCTAACGCTCTCATAGAAAAGATGCTCCGGGTCGTCATCAACTTTGTTCAGAGTTTCTGAGTGTGGTTCTCTCCAGCAGTAGGTGCAGGCGAGATTACAGGTATCGACGTTTGGTGCCATCTGCATGCAGCCAGAAGATTCGATTCCGTAGAATGTGCCTTTGTAGCAGTGACGATCATTCTTGAGGTCCTCTTTAGTCCAGTGGCATACTTTGACACCACCGTGTTCTCCAACAAGTTGGTAAGATTGTTTGGCGAGAGTGACAGCAATTTCTGGCTCAATTTTGCTCTCGCTGGTATACAATGTAAGTGGGCTTCCCTTTGCAGTCATTACGCGCACCTCCGACAAACAGATTCCACAGCGGGGCAGTGTCAGTAGTACTAATGGCGAGTAACCACTCAAACTTCAACCCGCCGTTTGAGGAAAGCCCTCAATTCAGCATTTTGTTCAAGCAAAATTTCCGGATTGATAATCAATGAATGCTTGCTGTATTTCCTCATCAGTGTTCATTACGAATGGACCATGCCTTGCAATTGGCTCATTGAGTGGCTGACCTGCTAACAGCAGTAATTCAGCCCCCTCATCAGCATCTTCTGGAACTGAAAACGTGACTTCATCACCATCAGTAAGAATCGCCATTTGCCCATCGCTAACCTGCTCATTTGCCTCTCCAACTTGTAATGCCCCTCCAAAACAGTACACTAGGCCATTCAAACCATTCTCCAATATTTGATTCAATGACGCGCCTGGAAGTAGTGAAATATGGAGATAAGTGATTGGTATTACCGTATCAATCACCGCTGAAACACCTAAACTTTCTCCGGCAACAACGACTACTTTGGCCAATCCATCATCGGATGTTGCAGTTGGTATTTCAGCAGCAGGGACATCTTGGTAGCGAGGTTGCATCATTTTATTTTCAGCAGGTAAATTTACCCATATTTGAAATCCGTGCATCACTCCTCCTGATTCTAGAAAATCTGGAGGTGGCATTTCTGAATGTATGACTCCTCTTCCTGCGGTCATCCACTGCACATCACCAGGTGTCAATAACCCCGAATTGCCTGCAGAATCTTGGTGTTGAACCATTCCCTCAAGAAGATATGTGACCGTCTCAAAACCTCTGTGCGGATGTGATGGTGCTCCAATAGCGCCACCGGGTGGCCAGTCTATGGGACCCATTTCATCAAGCAAAAGGAACGGGTCTGTGAGGCGTCCTAGGGCAGCAGGCCTCCTGACTGGAAATCCACCACCTTCTAGCATTCGGTGGGTTGGGACAATCTGGGCAATTGCTCTCTTGTTCACACACTTCCGTCATGGCATTTTCTTTAATCCTTTTAGGTTGATTTTTCTTTCAATTTCTATTGACGTGTGTTAAATGGGGATTTTGGGTAATTACAGATTGACTGCCCTCTTATTATAGCGGGTCTATTCGGCCGCATTAATGAGTGAACTAGCTTCACTTCGCAAGCGTCGCCGACTGACTCTATTGGCGTTCGGATTAGCATCTATTTTCATTTTCTCAGGATTTGTTTATGGTCCAACTGGAACCGACCGAACAGCCTTTTCTTTGGTTGGAAATGATACTTGGGATGCAGCTGCTTTAGCAAATGTTGAGATGCCATATAAGGACCACAATGTCGCATTATTCATTGGACCTGAATGGGATAATGAAGGAGGAAACGTCCTCGCTTTACCAGTTCTCCGTGAATTAGCAGAGCGCCATGATACAGTGATGGCGAATTCAGAAATCTCAAAACATTTTGAATCAATATATCGATGGCAAGTGCAAGGTCATATCAGCGGGCCGTGGGGATTTGCTGAAACAGTACGAGCAGTGATGAATCAGGAAACTCCAGTCAGCCAACAAATTGGTTGGGACGGCTCAGATTTCAATTCTTCAACTCAAGAAGATTTAGATGATGTTCTATCTCGGATTTTTGCCTACCAACTACCTGATGGAAGCAAACCTTACCTACAGGCAGTAAGTTATCTAGAACAACAAGAAGATGGTTCATGGGATGGGCGGGCCTTCTTCATTTTTGGAATTGCAAACTCGTCAAGTTTGTTTGGTGAGTACTCTAGGACTCCGGGAATGGAAAAACCGTTTTTTGAGGAGTGGGAACTACTCATTGACGAAGTTTATGCAAAACCTATGGGTGATACAGGTGAAGAGGTTCATGTTTGGTCATTTTTAGCAATTGATACAGAAATTAATGACGAGGTCAACAAAACAATGCCTCTCATCGGGGTTTCTTTTGTCCTCATGGCGATAATCCTCGGTTTGTTTTTCCGTGATTGGCGTGATGTCCTTGCGGCTTCATCAGGTCTTGGATTGTTGATGGGTTGGATGGTTGGAACACAAGCATGGCTTGGTTATCCTCAGACTCAGGTATCTTCGATGCTACCGATTCTCTTACTTGCACTCGGTGTAGATTTCTCGTTTCACGGGCTTGCAAGATGGCGGGCGATTGCTCACACAGGCGGTGGCGATGAAGAGGTGCGCTTGGCCGCAGCATGGACTAGTATCCGCGAGTTGAGTCCAGCACTTGGACTGGCTACGGTTACTACAATGATAGCCTTTGGAACGGCTTCATTTTCGCCAATTCAAGATTTAGCAGAGTGGGGGAGATTAGCGGCGATATTCATACCGCAAGCATATCTTTTGCTAGGTATATTCACAGTTGTCTTGAGGTCAGGTAATGCTGTTCATTCTGATGAGATTCAGAAAGGATTTGCAGATCGGATGCGCGCTCTTGGGGCTGTGCAGGTGCGTAAACCAATTCCATTCCTGATTGCATTACTTTTGTTGACGGGAAGTGCTGTGGCAATAGGCCAACCAAATTCGGACTTTGAAGTGCACGATTATTTAGATGGCAATTCACGAATGGTACAATCTTTGGACACTTCTATTTTGGCTTTTGATGAGTCTGATAAGGGGGAACCAGGATTTATCCTAGTTCAAGCAGGGGATGCAAGCGACCTTGCCGACTATGATACTCTAGTGCAAATTGATGGATTGATGGCTGATATCCGCGCTAATAATTGGACTTACGGTGATCCAACAATCATTGATGCAATCCGTTGGCAAATTGCCCTCGTAAATGCAGGGGGAGGTGGATACAATGCAACTACAATAAACGCAACCACTGGGATTCCCGAAGATAGTAATGAGTTGCAAAAAATCTTGGTTGATATTAGTGCAAATGGAACGATGAACCCCAATGACGCGCGCTTCACCGCGGCAGTAGAAGGGGTGGCTACGGCAGTAGAAGGGGTGGCTTCAGTCGCTGTAATTGATGGGACATCGGGACGGCTAACAATGCTCAAACTGCCCATCAAGGTTGAGAAGGCAGAAGATTGGACTTGGATGGCTCAGTACAAGGTGGATATGGAACAATTGATGGATGAAAATTTAAATTTCACCAACGGAGAAAAAGCCACAATCACCGGTGATTCATACCAACGTTATGCCTATGTGAATGCGATGACAAATTCATTCCAAAACAGCATTTACATTGCAATTGTTGCTTGTTTGGCTGTGCTTTACATAGTTTTCAGAGATATACGCCTTAGTCTTCTAACAATTACTCCAGTAGTAGCTGTTTCATTGTGGTTATACGCTGGCATTAACTTGGCTGGACAAAGCCTCAATCTTGTTACACTACAGGTGGCTAGTTTAGCAATAGGGCTTGGGTTAGACTACGCGATTCACGTAACTCAAGCGATTCGGGAACAGAAGAGGAGGCGGCCAGATGAGGGCATGGCGCGTTGGGTGCAAGGAATGATGGGGCACACGGGTACTGCGTTGTTCGCTTCAGGATTTACCGACATTCTTGGGTTTGGAGTGCTTTTGCTCTCGGTCATGCCAATGTTCACCATGTTTGGCAAAGTGATGATTGCGATGGTTGTTCTCGCTCAGGCGGCTTGTGTGTTCATCTTGCCGGCGCTACTAACCATGTTTGGTGGTTTAGAAAACGATACCAGTGAATCAAGTAGTTAATTCACACAATTTTAACGCCTTTTGGCCAAAGCACTAGAATCAGGGTTTTTTCGCGGGTCTTTGGGTTATGCGTGGTATCCGGGTCCATCCATACGAGGGTTCCTTGTGGATAAGTTCCAGCCTCATCGTAGACCTCTCCGCGTAGGACAAGATAAGCCTCTCCCCCTGGGTGCATGTGGGGCATAAAAGCCTCCACCTCCACATCGGAATCTGCGTCGTACAACACTAGTGAGCAATCACCTTCGCGGGCCAGTCGTCCTAATCTTACGCCGGTTCCAAAGTCCTTCCAGCGGACATTTTCCTCTAACCATTCATCATCAATTGAGATTCCGAGCCAATCTGATAAGTTGTGATTGAATGCCATTACTTGTTGCACCCACATATAGGGGATGATACTTGTGTTCATTACCGATAACAAAATTAGGGGGTCACTAGTCCCCATTAATGATAGTATGAGGAAGCAGAGGGATTTACCTGTCTCAATTTACCGCATTCTGTTGTATCTTTCGAGAATGCGAGCTGAGGATTTTGATTCAAGGCGTCTTGTGCGCATTGAGAGGGCAACAGGAATAGATCGTAAAGAATTGCGTATTCACCTTGAAAAACTCACGGATTTGGGGCTAATTGAATGTATTGACGAAGGTAAAAAGGGGCGGGGTGGACATCCACAATTGCATTTTAACATCACTCCAGTTGGGCGCACGTGGCGCTCTGACATCGGTCGTTTAATCCAATTATGTCAACGCGGTGAATACTATCCCGAATCATTTTTCTATTTACCATCAGACCCATTTTAGGAGATCCACTAACCCCCTAAGTTTCCTCTCCGCACTATATTACTCCAACCGCTATCGCAGTTTCATGACGGGCAAAAAACCGGTTGACAAGGTATCGAAAGGTCTCACCTCTTTGGTTGATGAATTTACTGCAGCAGTAAAAGAAATGGTCAATGCAGGTGAAGAGACAGTCGTTCACCTAGCAGTTGGTGGTGGCCGTGTGATAAGCGCGGTCATTGATGTTACAGGCGAGGTTACCAAGGTAGGCATCGAGACTGCTGGCAATGTTGTTGGTACTATTGGTACGAGTGTTACTAAAGTTGTAACAGGCCAGGCTAGGAAAGAGTCCGACATAGAAGAAAATGAAGAAAAAATGGAGAGTGAATGAAAATGATACAGAATATGTTTGCAGGAACGGTAATAGCAGCGGCTGGTTTTTTTGTGGCGGGGGTTGCTCATAGTAGCTACCGTCATTATTTCCGCCGTTATGCTGATGAAGAAGATCTACGAAATAGAGATGGTTCAGTTCAAGAGGTAGTAGTTGTGAAAGATGAGACTAAGAAATCAAGGAGGGGTAAGAAGTGATTCCTTTGATTGCTGGTATTGGAATTAGCACGGCTATTTGGACAGTCAGAGCAATCACAATTAGTGGTACTGCAGGAATGTCATATGCCACTGGGAGAAAGTTCGGACGCAACGCGTGCAACTTGATTGATTCATTTGAAGATAAGGCCCGCTCTATTGTTAACAATGCATTTGTGCCAGAACTCGAGAAGTGAATAAGATGGTAAATCCATTCTTCTCAATAATTTTCGGGATTGTAGGTGGATTCATTGGTGCTTCTCTTTATGATGGGATAAGATATGATGTCCATCAAACAAAGGATGGAGAATATGTCAAAGTAATCAGCACAGATGCAGACTTTATTGATGAGCATAGGTAAATCAGTATGGTGATTATCTCCGATGCGCTAATCAACTGCATACCCACGGAGGGATAACATGGCATTTGGTGCTCCATTTCTTCTCGTTCCTTTCGGGCCTCTTGTTCTTTCATTTCCACCTTCAGATTTATGGATGGCATATCTATACGTTTTAGCACTCCATTTTATCTTGAGAGTTCTGATGTTATGGGGGCCTTACGAAGGTTTGTTGACCAAGTATGGTAAAGATAAGAAAACTCTGTGGATTCAGTTGCGGCGAATAGTAAAGGCTACGGGATTAAAAGGAGTTTATGGATTAATTTTTGGTGAATTATTATTGCTCATATTTCCTAGTATAATTGCGTTAAGTGGGCGTTTGTTTATCGGCCCTCCTGTATCTCCTTGGCCAACTTCACAAAATTTCTTGATTGCTTGCATATTATTATTCGCGATTTGGTCTTTTTTTGAAACCCGTGACATCATCAAAACTAGAAGATCAGTTAATGCTATACTTCACTCTTCAAATATTTTATATGATGCATTGAAACATCCAGGTATGGTGAAAAATATGATGAAAACTTTTGGCTGGGGAAGAGAGAAGTTAGATAATTTATCACAAATGGAAATTGTTAACAGTCCTGCGGAGATGGGGGAAGAGTCAGATGATGTTGGTGTTGGGAAGAAAATTAAGAATGCTTTGAAACTTGTCCCCCAGGCAATGGCTGTTAGAAAAGTAACTAAAGAAACCGCTAAAATTGCTGCTGCAAAAATAGATGAAAGAGCACAGAAGGAGTTTGATTCCATGCTTGCTTCTATTCATTCATGGAAGAGGGTTGGCAAGGGTTTAGCCTTGAATTTAATGCCTTTATCCATCTTATATTGTATCCAATTTTTCTTTTGAGGTGAAATAATGTCATTTACTAGCATATTGCCTTCAATACCCCCATCATCTCTAAGAGATATTTTTTTCTTATTGCTCATTATTCCATTATTTGTTAGAGTTTACATGTTATCATCACCATTGAACAAGGCGAGAATACATCTGCATGGACAAGTCAAAAATACGATTACAGAAATTAATAATTTGAAAATTCCTGGGATGAAAGAATTCATTTTAAGGGAAACCATACTTCTCATAATTCCTTACCTATTTGCGGCAATAATATTTTGGAAAACTGCCTTTGGAGAAATTTCGTTAGAAGAACTCGGTTCTTTAACCACTATTGTCACAGTCACCGGCTTGATATTTTGGTTGGTAGTAGACATACGTCGTTCAATGAGTGCAAATCAATTCCTCAATGAGTTACTTGAAAAAATCATTAATTTTGAAACCAAATTAGAGACATTTCAAATTAGCATTAGTGCAGGTCTTACAATATTAGTTGGGTGGAAAAGAGGATTAGCTAAACTTGGAAAAAGCCTAGTAAAAAGAACAATCAGAAAGTCTGCTAAGGATAAATTAGAAAGTGACCAAGGCTCAAATATTCCAGGTGCAAAAGTGCTAGTAAATGTTCTAGATGCAATCGATACAATTTTGGAAGCCCCACTTGTTTTAGTTAGGGAAGGGATTGATGCAGCAGTAAGAAAATTTGATGACACATTAGAATCCCACTTTAAACAAATCACAGAGCGTGGTATTTCAGAAATCGCAACTACCATCTTTTGGAGTATTTTTCCAATATTGTGGTTACTATTCATTATCTATCTAATGCCCCAATTGTAGTCCTCGTTGGACTTTACAACTTCTGGTAACTCAGATTTCATCATCATCAAAGACTTCAACCTCAGCCCATCTCTTGACAAACTCAGTGAACTTTGAGGTGAATCTTGTTGCCCGCACAGTGTGATTGTCAACCCAGTGGTAGTTTCCGCCACGAGGCTTGTTGTACAGAACCCCGTGATACTTGAATCCGTTTTTGTCTAGCCACGCCTCACTCACCTCGGCATGCTCATCAGTTCGGCTAGTGAAGAAAGTGATGATGTGCCCTTCGTCAAACCACCCGTTGATGACTTCAACAACGCCATCAAAGACCTCTGCATCAGCCATTCTCCATGCCTCTTCGTTGGGAATATCTTCGCAAACAGTTCCATCAATGTCGATGAGATAATTCTTACAACCTTCAGGAAGGCTTGGACTCATTGCCTTCCCCCGGCCATCAATTTGGTCAACAAGGTCTTTCATGCCCGGGCCGCATCGCGGGCACTTCATGAATTCAACGCACGTTGGCCAAGCATTGCAAGGGTGCCAGGGAACTTATCTGAGGATGCGGCTTGCCAGATTCTTATATTCTGAAATCCTGCATTTTGTAGTGCATTTTTCCATTCGACAATACTCATTGTTGTCATGTGGACATTGAGTTTTTCTGGCCAATCTAGACTTTCCTCATGCTCAAGGTAATGGTCAACTCCAGCGATTAACCAACCACCATCTTCAAGCCAAACATCATGGATTTTAGTTAGCATTTCTTGGGGGCTTTTCAGGTAGTATAGAAATTCCATAGTGTGCACCAAATCGAACCGGTTTTCGGGGGCCCATTCAGGCAACTGCGCGAGATGATAATTTCCTTGTGGGTCAATTTCACGGGCTCGCAGTACCATTTGTTCTGCTCCATCAACTCCGTCTGTTTTGTTGGCGCCAAGGGTTGTAAATTTACGTACAACCCATCCGTTACCACAGCCGATGTCAATAGCTGAGAATGGCTGTGGTAAGTTTGGTATTGCCGCCTCTAGCATCTCTGAAACGGAGGCAGAATGGCCCTTTTCCATACCGGCATCACGGCCTAGTTCAGCCCATTCTGAAAAAACATCAGTTGCTAGTCGTGTAGGGTCCATGCATTCAACTCAGTTTTGTGCTTCTTCTTCCCTTTTCATGGCGAGGTATTTTTTCTCGCCGGGTGCAATCAGCACGACCCATAAGATTCCAGACAGCAGTTGACCAACTGCGAAAATTTGTACTAATTCTCTCAGGCCGATATCTGTATACTCTAGAATTAGGCTTGCTGCCAAGGTGGAAATCCCATTTACCATAGTAAGCAATAGGAAGTCGGTGGAAAACATTCGCCCGCGCCATTCATCCTCACTCCTTTCTTGTAGAAGGACGGTTGATATGACCCAATTTGCTCCACTTGCAGCATGAGAAAAGACTACGAAAAGGGCTACCCACCAGCCCCAACTAAGCCATCCCATAGCGATGTATCCAATACCACAAACAGATATCAACCGGCCGATTAATAGTGGCCAGTTTTCTCGGTTGGTGAAAGCATATCTTGCAAGGATTGGGCCTAATCCAGTACCAACTCCTCTAGCCGCGAATAGAAGTCCGATTCCAGCGGCAACTTCTCCCAATCCGATGTCAGCACCGACTAGAATCAACATGTAGACTAGTCCACCACCAAATAATCCCCAAGCTGCTTTGGCGGTAATGATTCGTGAAATTCTCGGGGTTCTAATGATGATTCGAAATCCTTCTTTCACTTGTGACAGACTTGAAGCAATGAAATTGCCTTCCGGGGTTTTCACTTTTTGTTGTGGAATATTCATGCTTGCAATGATTAAACCTGCTACAATGAAAGCAATTGAGTTGACAATGAAGGCGATTTGAACGCCGTGGCTTGCGACCACAGCACCCCCAACAGCAGAACCAATTGCTAAAGATGCAGACCAAGTTGCTGAATTCATTGCATTTGCAGTCAGCAATTCATTCGGCTTGGTGATATTTGGCATTGTGGCATTTTCAGCCGGCAAATAGATTGCATGAAACAGCATCAATAATGCTGACAAGAAATATACCAACCAAACATCAGCTTTTGAATCAATCAGTAAAAATCCAGCAACTGCTATAGCAGATGCAAAATTTGCTCCAACCATCAGCCATTTACGACTAAATCTGTCAGCGAGCATGCCGGTGAATACTTGTGGAAAAGCCAGGGAGAACATTCGCAGAACAAACAGCAGACCAAGAGCCAATTCGGAGCCGGTAAGTTGGTCAATTAGGACAAAAAGTGCGACCGTGTTGAACCATTCACCAAGCATGGAAATTGTATTCCCAACCCAGTACTTTCGGAACGTCGAATTGACTCGTAGGAGTTCAATAAAACCGACCTCCTGTTCTTGCATGCCTTCTCCTGAAGCCTCTTACCTAACAACATGGCCCCAATTAGTCAGGCGAAGCCTCTTCAACAACTAACTACGCCGCTAAGCGAATGACAGGCGACAACTTGGTGTGGATTGACTGCGAATTCACAGGATTAGATCCTGCTGAAAACCGTATTATTGAGATTGCAACAATCATCACAGATGCTGAATTGAACATCATCGCTGAAGGTCCATGCCTAGCGATTAACCAGCCTGCAGATTTGTTAGCAGGAATGGACGAGTGGAATACAACCCACCACAACGACAGTGGGCTAGTAGAGCAGGTTCTAGAGAGTGATATTGATGACGCCGAGGCAGAACGGCTGACTCTAGAGTTTGTTCGCCAATACACCGATCCTCGTTCCTCACCCCTTTGTGGAAATACAATTTCTCAAGACCGAAGATTTCTGAGGCGCTATATGCCAGAGTTACATTCCCATTTTCATTATCGTAGCATTGATGTATCAACTGTAAAGGAGTTGGCAAAAAGATGGAATCCAGAAATTCCTTCAATGGAAAAAACAGGAGGTCATCGTGCCCTTGATGACATTCTTGAATCCGTAGCCGAATTGGCATATTACCGAGAAAGAATATTCAAATCTTGAGGCTTTCATTCAATCAAGTTGATGATTGGAATTTTTCCCAACCGTAGGGGTATCCTTCTTCATCAACAAATATGACATTGACTGCAGTGCCAGACCTATGAAATGAAATCAATTCCAATCCGTGAATACTGTGGCCTGTTGGGGCAACACCCAAAACTGGTTTTTCAGGAGAATTTCTCCATCTACCCCAACCGCGCTTTTGGCGCACAGGAGCGACCTGTTCAGGTTGCAATTTTCTGCGCACCCCATCTGTATCATCATACCAACCAAATGGCCCTGATGGTGAGAATTCAATTCCTAAAATCATGTCAACGCCAAGAGTGTACTGAGCCGCATCAGCATCTTGTTTGGATGGCACAGCCACTGCGTTAGGATGGGTGTGTAACCAGTGTACGAACCTCCCACCTCTTGGACCGCGGCTTTCTGAAAAAATCCCGTCAGTCCATTCTTCAGGAACATGGTGGACGGAGAAAGAGTCACCGCGATTCACTATTGTTGCCTCCCCTAAGATGTAACCCTCTCCAGCAAACAACCCATTTTCATGATCGCCACCCTCAAACATTTCATCAACTTCTTGGCGATGAGGTCGGTTGTTATCAGCATCTAACCCAATTAGAATTTCGTCTGGAAGTGATTCTAATGTCCAATGGAGGATTTGTTCAAGTGTTTCACCCGGCATCATAACGAGGCCACGATATCCCTCTTTATTGGCGAGTGATTCGGCATTGTACGCTGCCATTGCTTGGGCTAGCCAACCATCTACCATGG
Source organism: Candidatus Poseidoniales archaeon (assembly GCA_012959435.1). Classification (GTDB taxonomy): domain Archaea; phylum Thermoplasmatota; class Poseidoniia; order Poseidoniales; family Thalassarchaeaceae; genus MGIIb-Q1. The sequence goes on along the minus strand of DUDF01000113.1, from coordinate 52,512 downwards.
ACACGCTCCGGCGGTGAATCCTTAACAGGATTGGCACTGCATCAGTGTCGCAGGCGATACCATGGCGGGTAAGAAGAAGGGGTTAGGTGGTTTTCTCGGTGGCTTAACAGGCACACCATATGACCGTTTAAGCCGGCATATTGAGAAAACCGCTGCTAAAACTAAGAAGGGTGAATTGGGTAAAGAGTTGACCAAGATTGTTAAGATTGTCAGACGAGAGTACGAACAAGAGAATCTAGACGAAGAGGAGCATGACCTATTGGTTGAAGATATTGAGACTGCTTATCCTGGTGACAGAACATTTCCAAAATTATTAGCTGAATCCGACGAATTCTATGATGATGAAAATATGCCAGATGCACCCGAATTAGAATTGGGTGGACCAGTGAACCTTGATGATTTGATGCGTGGTCCCAGCGATACTTTCCAAGGTTCTTGGGGTTCAGATGAGTATGATGACTACAAGCGTGAGATGGCTGAAGAATTCTACAAAGATAGTGATGAAGCAATTGCTTCTGGTGATCACGAACAAATGCAATCACAAGACCCAGTAGCAGGTCGTGTTTTCCACAATGTGGAGGATACAGCGTCAGAAGTCAAGAAAGATATTCTTAGAGAACAAGGTGTCGATGTTGATTCTGAAGAAGAAGAAGAAGAAGAAGAAGAAGATTACTATGTTGATGATGATAATGTCGAATGGTGGCGGGATGATAATGGGGCTTGGTGGTTCAGAGAACCCGGCCAAGACGATTGGTATCCCGGTAAATAATCCATTCATTTATCAGAATTCTTTGCCCAAACATTGAGACTTGCGACTTCGAATTTCAAAATTGCTTGGTCTGCGCCGGCATTGAGCATAGCTCGATTTGCAAACCCTGCAGAACTAATCCCGATGATTTTGTTAGGCCGTTTTACTTCTTCTGCACTGACAGCATCATTTAGCATTCTAAGAACTTCTAATCCTTTGAATGGCGGCATGAATTGGTCTAGAAGAAGAATGTCAGGCGCAAATTCCTTGATGACTGTAACAGCATCTTCAGAATTCCATTTCTGTTCAATAGTGATTTGGCTAGTATCAACATTACCAGTTCTTAGTAATGCTTCAATATCGTAGGAATCTTCGAATGCCAGAACTCGCATCAAATTGTACCACCGGCAGCAGTCCAGTAGCCTCGTATGTCATCTCCATCAGTGATACCACCTTCGTGTATACTGATAATGTAACCCTCATTGTCAACGAAGAAGATTGTTGGCCTAGCATCAATTTCCAATTGTATTGCAGCTTCCACTCCTTTCATGAATGGGAATCCAAGAGTTTGACCAACATCTCCCTCCTCGTCATCGTGTGCACTAGCCTTTTCATGCCAGTCTTGAAGGGTGATTCCTTGAGGATTATCCTGAGGATCTGTGCTCATTGCAAACATAGCAGGTTCATCTAATGCTGAGTTAATGGCATGCATTGTCATATGACAAGGTGTATCACACCATTCTGCTGAGAATAGTACAATAAATGGGGCACCCGAGAAATTTGAGAGAGAATAGGTTACATTATCGTCTGCAATTGATGTGAATTGAGGAAACGTTAGCATTTCACTATCATTTGAAGAGTTGCCTAGGCAACCTGGGAAAAGGAGAATTAGAGCCAAGAGGCCAGCGCAAAATTGAGAACTCAACCTCTTCATTAATTGTGACGAAGGGTGTCACCCTTTTCGTTGTTCCTAACTTAAAACAAGTAATACGATTTCATAAACAAGACAGCGCTCGGCAAATATGATGTTCAAGAGAGCATGGCTACTCCCGTTAGTAGTCAGTTTTGCCTTATTGATTGCTTTCCCTCAAGAGATAAACAGTATTGAACTATTAATTCAACCTTCTTTTATTGATTCTGATAATGATGGATACAATGATTCTGATGATGATTTTCCAAACCACCCTGATGCGTGGTCAGATAGTGATGGCGATGGATATGCAGACCAGCCCAATACCAATATCTCTGATGATTGTCCAAATACTTACGGGTTAAGTAGAATCCATATGATGGGGTGTAGAGATATTGACCAAGATTGGATTCCAGATATTCTTGATGACGACATTGATGGTGATGGAATATCGAACGAGTTAGAAGTGGCTTCTTCAAACGCATTGATGAAATATGACATATTCAATGCTTCTAGCACCCCGCTGGATAGCGATTTTGATACCATACCAGATATTGTTGATTTAGATGATGACAATGATGGCTGGCCTGACCTAATTGAAGAGGATAGAGGTAGTGACACTTTTGACGAAGATGATACACCATTCACAATGTATGGGGCATCCTCAGGATTCTTCTTTGTTCCAGGTGTAGGATTTACAAATCAATACCATATTGAAGGATTTGAGGTGTCTCTTTCATGGCTTTTTTCTGCTCTTTCATCTGAACTAATCATTCCAATAGGACTAATTCCAATATACGCTTTCATACGTTTCTTTAGGACTAAAAATTTCCGTTTATTTGATGCCGCCATTTCCGAGGTATCTTTATTAAAAGATCTCAGGGAAATTGAAAAAGAAATAAATTCTGCCATGCGTGATAGAAAATTACACACACATCATGGGATTATTTTGAGAAATGCCATTGAAAGAAAGGAGGATGAACTTGATGACGACTGGTTCTTGGAATATGGTCCAACCCGAAAAAAGACCTCTACTGAAGAAGAGTAACATTTTGATAAATTAGAATGGATTTACTCGTTTTAACGTGGTGTGATAACCACTTTTTACAGACTGAAGTTATGGGGTGTATTGAAAGGTTATCATAAGTGTTGGAAAAGTGGTCACAATGGTTCAGGGTGTGTCAAGCCAGCATTTTATTCCTATTAGCCGCGCTGAAATAAAGCGGCTTTTACTCGCAGAAGCCGGCGAAAACTCAGATGATTTATCCGAAATTTCAAATTTATTGGAAGGTCTTTGGCACCATCGCATGCATTCTACTCAAGAATCTCTAAAACAACTTTACTCAGATTTCGATCCCGATTCAACGGATGAAATAACTGAAATTTTTGACTCAACAACTTTTGTAAACCAATTCAGCAAAGCCCTAACTGATGGGAACTGGTTAGAAATTACAGATAAAGAAATGCAAGCAGCATTGGATGGCGAGGATATATTTCCGATAAGCCTAGATGTTAGGCTTGACGAGTTCAAACTCTTAAAAACTTTCAAACTTGGTGAAAAAACAATCAAAAATGTTCGCGACCCTTCACTGTTTGCTAAACTCATCCTAAGAAAGGAGCCCACACAGGTAGATGTGGAGGTGTATGAGCGTATCATTCAAGTAATGCAATTTCGTGAACGAGCGTGGTTTGAGAACAACAAAACCTTGGGGAATTACCCTGGGACTGAGGCAAAAGGCTTGCACTTGAGACTATTCAAAACTATTCCAAAACTTGATTTGGAGGTCATTTTCCCAAATACATCACCTAACATGAGACGAATTGACCAGGTGAAAATATTGGCTCCATTGATAGGTGGACTAGCCACCCTTGGTATGAAATTCGGCCCGCTTCTCTTTGGCTTTGGGTCTGGGGAGACTTCGCTTGCACTTATCGGTGGTATCATTTCGGCACTGGCAACTTATATTCTCAAGTCTTGGACTAAATACATGAAGACCAAAGAGGCATATCTTTCACAAGTTTCTAAAGACCTTTACTTCAAAGGTCAAGCAAATAATCAGGCAGTCATCAATATGGTGATTGATTTTTCAGAGGAACAAGAGGTGAAGGAAGCGTTGCTTGCTTACTCATTTTTGTTGTTAGATAGTGAACAGCAATACACAATGAATTCCCTTGATGAACGAATTGAAAAATGGTTGGCTGAACATGGTGTAGAAGTTAATTTTGAGGTTGATGATGCATTAAATAAATTGCTTGAACTTGGGTTACTAAACCGTGAAGGGGGTAAGAACGATTCTGAACCACTGGGTAGTCTTGAGAAAATATCTGTATTAGAGCCCAATAAAACATTGTCACGATTGGATGAAATCTGGGATGGGATTTTCCAATACGAAAATTGATCAAATATCTTGTTCAGTGTCAAGTTGCGGCACTGTAAACCAGTGTGAATCACCTTCTGGTCGGTCAATAATAGGTAAGCTTAGCAATTCTTTACCACCAACAATCACTAAGCCAACCGCAGCACATGGTGAAGGCAAGTAGTCCTCACCTGATTCAGTTATCACCAACTGAATTGTGTGACCTGCAGGGATCCTAACATCCATCGGATTGAATTCCATCAACATCCGATAATCGTTGAGTGGTAGAGTCGCTTGAGATTCATACCCACCATCTCGATATCTCACATCCATGGTAGCATGACCCAGGCGCAAATTATCGGTTCCATCATACATAGTTGCAAACATTTGACCGCCATTACAAGCGGAAGTTCGGACATTAAAGTGCAATTTCACAAGGCCAGAAATATGTAAATCACTTTCTAATGGTGGTGAGGTAATAGTCATGCTTTGGGTGGCTGAAACCGTACCGAGGAATCCCCCATCCCATGAAGAGAGGCCATACTCCTTCCAAGTGATATCTTCTGGTGGCCAAGTATCCTCCACGTGCCAGTGTCCATCGTTAGTCTGAATTTGCACTACTGCTCCGGGTTCATCTCCCACACCCTTGAGATAGTAATTGAACCAGTTGAACAGTTCAATCGCCCAATCCATCCGACTCATGTTAGGCAATGCTTCTGCTCCATACCCACTCTCCAATGTTGAGTGTCTGTCTGGTTGGTCTGGGTAGTTGTGGGCCCATTGGCCAGAAATTGCTGCGGTGTGAATCCCAGCCGCGTTCAGCCTTTCAAATGCTGGATAGGCGTGGTATGGGTCTACATTCCAGTCTTGTAATCCCCATACCAAATATACACTACCTTGGTAATTATCAAGCACATCTTGTAAGTGGTAGCGTTCATCCCAATAATCATTCCATTCATCGCCACCAAAGCCAGCCCCGACCCAAGTTGTGAAGGGTGAAATTGGGCCTATCACATCATCACTGCACATTCGCAAATCATCTTCGGTAGCATCTGTGGTTGCTCCTTCGTACAGTACATCGTAAGCCATTGCCCTTGATTCAGATGATCCATTCCGGTAGAACATTTGTTGAACTCCAATTGAGCCAGAAATTGGCACGATAGTTTTCAGGTGTGGGGATGGATTTTGGGCCGCTTCCCAATTAGTGGTGCCAGCGTATGATTTACCCATCAAGCCAACATTTCCATTACTCCATTCTTGCTCGCCTAACCAGTGGACAGCGGCTTGAATTCCAGTTTGTTCACCAAGTCCTTTTACGTCTTGGCAATGAGTTGATTTTCCAGTTCCAAAGGTGGAAATTTGAGCCAATGCGTAGCCATAAGGGACAAATTGGTCAAGAACCCATTGACCAATTCCTCCGTCAGGAACTGTGTTTGGGTTAGAATCATCCCCGGCTCCTGGAAGTCCTTCACCTCCGAAGTCATAGTAGGGGTGAACAGTTGCAATTACAGGAACTTTGGTACCGTTTGGCACATTAGGCATCCAAAGTGCGAGGTGCATCAGGGCTGGACCTGGGAAACCAGCATCTTGTTCAGAAGCTGGGAGGTCGACTTCGACAAAATATTCAGTGGGGCCACTCCAGTTATAGGGTCCCACTTCAGGTAGTACTGAGCGCTCACCAGTGACATTCAGGTTCATTGTATGGCGGTGCTCAAGGGGGACTTCCCACCACTCCCATTGCCCGTTTGGACCATATCCTCCACCTATTGAGGAGACAGTTCCCCAAACTGATGCGAGCACCATGAATATCACTATGACAATGGTTGTTGCACCTACAGCGATATTCAACTGTTTTTTTTCGCGGTTAGCCGCCTCGTTCTCCGTGTAAGATGTATTAGTGGCTGCAGGACCGACTAAAACGGCATCCAACGGCTCACTCATGGGATTCCGGAGTCATGGCTATGCCATGAGCCTAACGCATGACTAATTTGAACATTGTAGTAAGCCATCAACTGATTTTGATATCAGCAACACAATGGCGTATATGTGGTGCGTACCACTTTACTTTGACTAGATGTTGCACGGTGGCTTTACGGCCACTCATATTTCCCAAATCGGATGCGACTCCTTCAGCCCATTCAATTTCATTTCCACCTTGTGCATTTCCATGAAGATGTAGGATCCCACCTTCTTGTTTGAGAGCTGAAAGAGCTAGATTCCAACCATTTTCTGACGATGGTAGTAGGCCGAGAATTACACGGTCACATGTACCAATTACGGCTGCTGCACTACCGCCGGTGTTCAATGAAACTTGATTGTCACCAGCATGAATTGTACAGTTATCACTAACACCATTTGCTATTAGATTATGATTCAGAGCAAAAACCGCATCTTCTGACCATTCACAGGCGTGTACATGCGCCGCTTCAGCGCGTGCTAACAACGGCAATGTGTAGTATCCAATTCCAGCATACAAATCTAGAATGATTTCACCTTTACAATCAAGTTCACCCAATCTACCTCTTTCAGGCAAATTACCTGCTGAAAACATTGATTTTCTGACATCAAATGAATATTCAATCCCGTACTCCTTGTGGGTCACCCATCCTTCTTTACCCAATAGCAATTCTACATCAGGTCTGCGCTCAGAACCAGATATCTCACCTTTTATTCCTAGTCTTTTTCCACCTAGTGAGTTGGCAACTAATTCCCATAGTTCCGTCCCTGCTAAGTTATCCCAACCACTAAAAGAGTCAGTTGGAAGTAAGATAAGGTCACCATGTTTTTCCCATTTTGACGGCGCTGATTCGAGTAGTTCCCCTCCCCGTCCTTTTTCTCCGAGGAAATCACCTAAACTATCCAGCAATTTGGAATGAGGTGTTTGTTTTTTGTCACGCATTGACACCCTGAAAGACCCTCCTTCGCTTAGTCCGTGGCGGGGGAACCAAATTAAATGAATAGAGACTGACTATGCAACTACAGGTGGGAGGTGTTGGGGTCCGTGAAGTCGATTAGCAATTCCCGAAAACAGGCGATATTCGCCCTTTTAATCGTCCCATTGCTCTCATCACTTCCTGTTCTTGCCGACCCTCCTCCTGGCACCCCTGATGTAACCAACACTTATTGTGGAACTTGGAGTAATGGGACAGGGATTTGTGATGATTACAATTTTGCTCATGATTTGACTCAGTCCAGTGAATGGGTGCGTTCTCATTATCAGTTTGAGATGCACAATACAACAACTATTACTTTGACTCTTGAATGGGAAATGCACGAATTTAATCGTTCAGTGATTGGTCTTCAAGATATGGATTTAGGGGGCGGTTTTGATGGAAATAACAGCGGTGCACCTGTAGATTACATTCGTAATTATCTCGGTTATACTACTAACTCAGGTTTACAGGTGCGACAACTCATTCTCAATGAGTTTTCAGCCGCTGTAGAAGGTTTGGTGAACGATACCTACGACGGCTCTGCTGAAGTAGAGAGCCAAATCGTCAATCAGGTGACCATTGAAGGTCAGAATATCCAATGTACTGACGATATGAATGAAGATTCAATAGACGAAGTTCTAGGATTACCCAATAATGCATTCTATCCACCTTTGTGCTTACGTTCGGTAGCACAAATCCAAGTTGGCTCAGATATTCTAGGAGTTACAGATTCAGAACTTGATGTGGAGAGGGCGTTTCAAGGATTGCTTACAATGGGTGCGGCTGTAACCTCAAATTTCACTTTAGTTTCAAGAGCAGGCCACCGCTCAACATTTGAGTTAATCCCACCAAATTATGCTACACTCTCATCAGTTGGCGGAGGTGGTAATTTGGTACCTCATCAGCAAGGGAGCGTGCAATACAATTCAGGCTCATGGGTTACCGATGGATTTAGTATCCAAGGTGATGGAAATACTCTGACAAACGCTTCAATCACCAGCATATATCGTAATGGTACAACCAATTCAGTATTTATTGACCCGAATGTTGACCATGGGATTTCAATATATGCAGAAGTTGATCTTAGAGATGAAACACGTAGCAGTATTAGCGCTGAAATGGATATCCATTATCTACCTGAATCAGTATTAGATGATTGGGGATTTTCTCTTGGAAATGGTAATATCGAATTGCCTTGGATTACTAGTGATGGAATCCGAATGGCCCATGAATATGGGTTACTTGATTTAGACGACTTTTCTGATATGATTCCATTGAGGGATATTGAGTCAGCAGTTTTGAGCGCCTCTGAAACAGAAATTGTCATGAACCCTGTGACTTGGAAACAACCAGATGCTTCTGGAGGGTTGAACTTCACCCATACGCCTAGTGTTACTTGTGCTGAATTGGTGCCAGTCACCCATTGTCTGAGTGGGGGTAGTGCGATGGATGGGTCTTTCCCAGTCACCATGATCACTTCAAGCAAACCATTTTCGGCTGACCCTTTAGAGAAGTTGACTAGTCTTATTTCAGGTAAGGCAGGACTAGAAAATGTCACTTCAATACCCCAAAAAGATGTCTCGGCATTACTTTCTGTGCTTGTTTATCAGCATCAGTTAGACACTTCTTTCATTTCTGAGAGCCTTCCAGATTGGTTACCACCAACCGAAATCGAGGTCAGAGTATTACTGCCTGATTGGATTGCTTCTGATGTAGGTGACCCACATTCAATCACTCTCATGGCTTCAAGTGAAAGCGGTGAGGGAGCTCCCTTGGCGATAACGGGACCTAATCCGTATCATCGTCGTTGGAGTAATCCGATTTGTGATGTTTCAGCAGTATGTAGTGACTCAAGCCCCGATTTGATTTGCAAATCTGATTGGCGTTCATGTATCCAAATTCATGCCGCGTTCAATCTCCCGGAATTTGAGATACATGAGTGGAGTCAAGAAATTGAATTGGTGGTGGAGGGACAGATATCAATTGAGTTGTATAGGATTGAAGTCCCGCAAGTTTTGATTGAAGATGTTGGTGTAGATATCAAAACAATTCCATCAGATTTAATCCGCCATATAGTTGCATATGGTGATGAGCAGGAGGGTGGTCTCAACGGCTTAGTTGGTAAAACAATTGAAGTCCCCTTAGGAACTGAAACACACCAACTTGAACTTTCAAATGATGGTTTACAAGCATTTGCAAATTCGCTTGCTGATATGATAAATAATGAAATATCTAGCGTACAACAATCTGATGAACAATTGAGTGTTGACCTTTCCAGTCTTCACTTTTCGGCTTCAGTTGATAGAATGGAGAGGCCGTATAACGGAATCATCAATGACGATAAACCAATTAAGTTCACGCTACAATTGGATAGAACCATTATCAGAGCAAAATATCTTGATGGTGCAATTACTGTCAGCACAGCCTCTGCCCAGGGTGCAATTCCATCATTAATGAATGGAATGTTAGATGTATTTGATATTAGAGATGCAAAGGGATCTGATGGTGTGGTTACATTGCCGCCTGAGCCCATAATTGAAAATGTACCGCCAATATTCATGGTGGAGGACATTGATAGTGGAACAGACTCTGATATGGATGGAAACCCAAACAATGATCAAGATTTAGATATTCGACCTGCAGTGGTTATTGAGTTAACCATGCCAACAGGTTTAGAGTTGGAATTCACCTCATCATTAGGGAGAGATGAGCAGGATACCGTTGATGGTAATCGTCAGCACATTTTGTATCGTATTCCACTTTGCATTGGTGAAGATAGCAACAATTGTGAATTTGACCAAAGCGATGAAATCAGCTTCCAATTCACAATTGGCTACGGCTTTTTAATTCAAGAATTATTATCATATTTGATTGGCCTTCTAGTAGTTGTTTTCTTACTGTTTTACCTGCGCTCAAAGCGTAAGAAGAAAAAGAGTGCAGCGAAAGAAGAGAAACTAATTCAGGTGCGGTCAGTTAAGTCAAATACTCATGAGGTTGAGAGAGAGTTGTTAGGACTTTCACCAATGGGTGCAGTTGGTGGAGGCGGTGGCTCAGGGAGTGGTGCTGATATTGATTGGTCGGCTGGCATTGATTTAGATGATGACAACTGGTGAATCGAAGACAAGATTTTCATCAGATGAGACGAATAGCATCATGCAGTTTGTGTTGTAACTGGATGTAAGCATTCGCACATTCAGCCATACCAAAACGATGCAATGCTTCTTGCCAGCATTTCACTCGTTGCCTTGAATCAATTAGACCCCGCCAATACCAGTGTTGTGCTGATAGACGTCTAGCGGTGGTCGTACCCATATCAGGGGGGTGTTCAACGGTGGCCAAAATTTCAGCAATATCTGAGTTATTTTGTTGGTGGGCATGGTTGACCAAGAGAAGCCCAAGTGCACATCTTCTGAGTGGGTTACTGGTTCTTGAAATAAGACTCCTGACACGAGTTGGGTCGCTTCCAAAGACCAAGGCTGCGCGGGCAGACATTTCCTCAATTACAGGGTCATTAGGGCTAGCAGTAGTCGCCAAATCAGTGCGTATTTTTGCTGCCACTTCAGGGTTTCCTGCTTCTAAGGCTAATGAGTGGCGGATAGCAGCAATCGTGACTAAAGCCGCTTTGCGATTGTTCGCAGTCAAAGCCGAGAGGTCAACTTCTGAAATCCCTTTTTCAACAGCATCACGGGTTTTTTCTTCGGTTTTACCTGGTAGTCTATCTTCTAGTCCAAGGATTAAACGATTGAGTCTGATTTTTGAAGCTAGAGTTGGGTCTGCTTCTTCGAGAACTAAATTCTCTTCTTTGTTTGCTTCATCGAATTCCCCCCGTAATCTCTTGGTACGGGCGCTAAGCAACCGCCATTGCATCTCTTTTTGTAGGTCTTTATCGCATTGGCTCAACTCCTTTTCTGCGAGTTCACCTTCACCCCGCTCGATTGCAACTTTGGCAGATAGTAGGCGTAAACGATGGGCATCAGGAAGGATTCGGATAGCATCTGAAATTATTGCAGCCGCTGCAGCGGAATCAATTGTCAACATATCTTGAATACCATCCTCAAGAGAGTTAGAAACTTCATCAGAAGATTCTGAATTTGCTGCTTGAACTCTGTGGTGAGCCTCATGTATTCTTGCTTCTGGTTCAATTCTTTGAGCCCAGTATGTTGCTGCTAAAGAGTGAATTTCCCTTGCTTCATCATCACTCCACATGGTGCGACGAACATTCCTAACTAGGTGTTGAAGTTCAAGTTCTTCTCCACTCCAGCGCAACAATGCAGCCTCGTCTAGAGGTTCAACCCCCTCATCATTGGACATTTGGTCGGCTAAAACGGGTAATGGAGAGGCAGCCAATTCATCTAAAGTTGTAATTTCTTCAATAGGTAGTTTTTCCACAACATCAGTACGAATAAATTCTTGAATTCGGTCATCTGCCTGCGGGAGAGAATGACCTGGTTGCCAAAGTTTCAGTGCTAAAGGGTGGCCCCCTAAACCACTAATCACTTGTTGGAAAATAGAATCTTCCAATCCTTCAGGAAGTAACTTTCTAGCATCATCTTCTGAGATTTCATCTATTTTGAAAACAGTTCCAGTTTCGATCGGTGAAGGTGCCCGACAACCGATAGCGATGGTAATGTCATTACTCTCTGCCAACGCCTCTACTAATGCCATAACTTCGGCTTTGTGACGCTCATGCACTGCCTGTAATTCATCAATTACAAACAATGTTTTCTCAGCGATATCAAGCACGCCTGAAAGCGCTGCTTCAATGTCCTTAGGCCCATCTCCTAGGGCCAATAGGTCTGACGATAATTTCCCTACATCATGGAAGGATTGTACAGTAATCCAATTTACATTCCATCCTTCAGAAAGTGCATTTTCCGCTAATACTCTTAGCAGTGAGGTTTTACCTATTCCTGGAAGTCCTACAACTTGTATTGTAGCACCGTTTTCTAGTTCATTCATAACTTCAAGAAGCAATTCTTCTCTACCGTGAATATGTGTGAGTGCTGGCATTTCCCCCTGAATTTCTCCGCCTGTCTCAATCTTATCTTCTGGTTCAAATCCTGCAGCAATGTTTCGGCCCTTTTCAGTAATGTGAATAACTGTTCGTTTCCGATGCCCGCCGCCTATCACATGGGCTTTCCGAGTGTGCACGAGTTCATCTTTCTCAAGTGAAGAAATAGGTGGGTTTAGTGCTGAGCGTACAACTCCTAAACGGTCTGCTAAACCGGGAAGAGAGAGTTCACGAGGCACATCCCAAGCATCCTCCAATGTGTCAGGGAAGGTGGACAGAAGTCGCAGAAGTCTGGTCTGCGCCTCGCTGAGCATGTAGTGTGAGGCGAGGCGTGGGTTCTTTTCCCTTCACCTTCTCCGTTTGTCTTATGTCAGTGGATGCATCGAAGTTGCATCTGCCCTCAAAGCCGGGTGTATACCTCTTCAAGCGTGACGATGGAAGGGTTCTATATGTTGGTAAAGCAACCGTTTTGAAAGAACGGGTTAAATCTTATTTTTCAAATAATCCTGACCGCAATATGATTCCGAAAATGGTTGGAGAGGCAGACCATGTTGATTGCATTGTGACCCCAAATCCGCGCGAAGCGTTAACTCTAGAGCGTGAACTAATTCGTAGCCACAAACCAAAATACAATTCATTGATGACAGATGATAAGTCATATCCATTCATCGCTATCACAGATGAAGATGTCCCCCGAATCATATACACACGCCATCCGCCTGAAAATGCGAGGCTGTGGGGGCCATTTCCCGATGCAGGAGCTGCTAAACGAGTTATCCAACTATTAAGGCGCCAATTCGGAGTCAGAGATTGTCCTAGTCTGCTTCCACAGGGTTGTTTGGCAATGCACATTGGATTGTGTTCCGCACCCTGTATTGATGCAACAGGTTATGGCCAACAAGTTGAGGCTGTTACTCAAGTGATGGAAGGAAATGCTGAATTACTTCTAGCCACATTGCAAGAAGAAATGGATTTGGCAAGTGAACAAATGCAATTTGAAGAGGCGGCAAGAAGTCGTGATTTAATTGCTTCAGTACAGCGAACCCTTTCACAAAAAGTGGTTTCTAGCAGGTTTTATCAAGATGTAGATGCCATCGGTTTTGGCAGTCGTGGCGATATTGGTGCCGTAGTGTTTCTGCATGCAAAACAAGGAGTAGTCACAGGGAAAACCCATTATCCACTCTTGCACAGAGGGGATATTTCAGAATCCATCAGTCTCATATTATCAGAACACTATCATTCGCGTCGTCCACCAGCCAAAATTCTCACGCCTACACCTATCGGACAGCAACTAGATGAATGGCTGAAAGAGCGTCGGAATGGTGCAGTTGAAGTCAGAGTTCCACACCGTGGTGAGTTGGCAATTCTCAGGGCATTAGCCGACCAAAATGCAGAGATGCAGGCTCAAAGAGTCGTTGACAAACGAGCTGCTGGAAATCTTGAAAATCGCTCGGCAGTGGAAGCAGCAGAGTATCTAGGGATGGAATCATTGGATACTGTAGTTTGCTTTGATATGGCGCAACTTCAAGGGTCGGAAAAAGTAGGTGCATGTGTGACACTGCGTGGTGGTAGACCGGATAAAAAGGAATACCGGACATACCGTGTTAGAGGTGAAGTATTCGATGACCTCAGAATGATGAGGGAGGTAGTTGAGAGGTGGTTGAAACGGCAAGAAGAATGGCCTGACTTGCTATTAATTGACGGGGGTGAAACTCATCTTTCAACAATTTCTGACCTACTTGAAAAACATGGTTTGAAAGAGCGTATCCCACTTGCTGCTCTAGCTAAAAAAGAAGAGACATTGTACCGCAATGGCCATTCTCCAATAGTACTGGATAAGCGGGGTAGGTTACTGGTCTATGCTCGTGATGAGGCTCACCGTTTTGTCAATAAGTTTCACAGGAAAAGAAGAGGGAAAACCGCTTTACTTGACCCATTAGAAGAGGTTGAAGGGTTAGGCGCAAAAAAATTGCAGGCCCTTCTAAGGAATTTTGGGGGACGAAAAGGGATAGACCATGCTAGCGTGCTTGATCTCCGCCAAGTCCCAGGAATTGGAAAGGAATTAGCGCAAAGAATCCATAGCCATTTGCATGATTCTTAGATTTCTGCACCAATGAGGGTGCGAGTTTCGGTAATTCCCTCAATGGTTCTAATTTCTTCTACAATACAGCGGGTAAGAGCCGCATCATCTTCCGCTTCAACTTTGGTGATGATGTCAAATTCACCAAAGACGCCCCAGCGCCCAGTGACGAGTTTGATACTGTCAAGGGATGAGCGAACATTTCGCTCAAACCCTGCTTTTGTCACAATTAGAACAAATCCTACAGCCATCTTATCACCTCAATAATCCACTGCAATTAGGGTTTCAGTTTCACGTACACCTTCAATTTGGCGTAATTGTTTCATAAGAATAGATGTCAATTTTTTTGAGGTCTCACATTTCACAATTGCAAGTAAATCATATTCTCCATAGAGGGCGTGAGTTTCAACCACTTGAGGAACATCAACGAGGGCTGAATAAACTTCTCTTTCACGAGCCGGCTCAGTTTTTAGAAGGATGAAAGCCGTCTCCATGTTTGCCGCCGACTGACCACCCCATCATAATCTCATCTGTTAACAGAAGTTGCCTTTTGAGAACGGTTTTTGTCCAGAATCACCTTGATATATGCATGGGTTTATTTCCTCATGCCTCTATCTGTCAATATGATGGGAGAATCGGGGCGCGATGTCCTTGGCCGCCTCGGTGGCAAGGATTTGAACGAAGATGGCAGAATAATTAATCTCGTAATAGTAGGTTCAAGCAGATTTTATGATTTCTCTGTAGTGGAAGAAGCGATTGAAAAATGGACCCAGAAGGAAGCACACCCGGATTTAGTAATCACAGGTGGCGCGAGTGGGGTAGATTATCTAGGTGAACGATGGGCTGAGAATAACAATGTTCCACATGCAGTGTTCAATGAAGAATGGGGTGTGCCAAGAAAGGGATTGGAGGATTCAGGTCGTCACGAAGCACCCACATCTCTAACACATCGTTTGCTTGATGCAGCAACCCATGTCATCGCTTTTCCTTCACCTACAAGTAAGTGGACTCGAGTTGTTATTGAGATGGTAGAGGAACGTGGAATTCCTTTCACAGTAGTTGAAGTAGATTAGGTAACTATTTTCAGTAAATCATTTGCTACCACATGATATTCCCTTTCACTATTTTAATTAAAAATAAGGTGGACTGACCCTATATTATTGGGATTCATGACCGATACAGAAGAGGGGAATCATCAAACATGGTGTGCGTGGCGTGGTATTAGTATGGTCAGGGGTGTGAGAACTGCGATTATCTTCACTCTGATGATGACGCTCTCCTCGCTTGTATCTGTTTTTTCCGTTGTTGAAAATTCTCAATTAGACTCTAATGATGATTCGTTGCCCACTTCTTCAAAGGCACTAATAATTTGGTCAGGCACAATGGATATCAACAATGATTTCACTGTTGCTGCTGGTGATGAATTACGAATATATGCTGGTACAATCCTACAATTGGGCCCAGGGGTCAGAATTTATGTTGAGGGTAAAATTGTAGCAGATGGTACTGCGGTTGACCCGATTATAGTAGGAGTTCAATCAGGATTTACTTGGCACAATGGTTTTCAATTCAATTCAACTAGTCGTAATAGAGGCTCATCTCTCCGAAATGTCACCATCAATGACGCACAATTTGGCATTACGATATACAACAGTGATCCAGTTATTGAAGACTCTTTATTCAACAATGTGGATTTAGTTGCAATTGATTTGTTTGATTGGGCGAATCCTGTAATTCGTCGAACCACCTTCGCTGGAGGTGGTCAAGATGTGCATGGAAGCATGACCAATTGGCGCTATGGAATTGGCCTCTCCATCGGCGCTAGTTCAGCACCATTTATTGAAGATGTTAATTTCACTAATCAAATCACTCGTGCAATTTCATATTGGGGCAATAGTGGTGGCGTCATTCGCGGTGTAAACATCACTAATGTTGGTGGAGCGACAATGAATATTTCAGCTGCAATATTTGTTGAAGACTCTTTGCCGCTGATTGAAGATGTCATCATTTCAAAATGTGATAATGGGATTTATGTTCTTCATGCGACTGATACCCTGATTACCCGTCCTGTATTCAGAGATGTAGTAGTGGGGGATTCACAATATTCAGCAGTAATGATGACTAAATCGGACCGTTTCAACTATTCAACCTACATGATGGGGCGTTTCCATAATTTGGAAGTGTTTGGAACAGGTGGGCCCAATGCATCATCACCTGGCTTGGCATATGGTACTGTTTTCCTCAATACTAGTGGTGGTTGGTTTGAAGATGTGAATATCCACGACAATACAATCAATGGTGTGAAAATGTACATGACTGATCCATCTACGAGTTTTATTAACACCACAATTAGGAATTCAGGTGCACTCATAGGAGGTACAAATGAGCGTGCAGGATTCTTCATGCGGAGTAGTAATAATGGTGGCCCATCAATACAAAATCTAACCGTTTCTGAATCACCTGGTGTTGGTATTTTTGTATCTAAGGGGGATGTTAGTGGTTCAGGGTGGACCACTCAAAATAACGGTAACGAAGGATTACTTATTCAGGATGCATTCCCCTCGGTTTCGGACGTTTTATCTCAAAATAACGGCTATTCTGGGTTGCGTGTTAGTAACTCAAATCGATTAGATTTGCAAAATTTTGAATCCCGCCACAATGGATATTCGGCCCCTAGTGCTCAGAATGGAGCAGGAATGGTTTTTGTTGAAAGTAATCAGTATGGTATGTTTGCTGGAACCAATGTGCAGTGTTCTCAGTGTACATCAATTGATGATAATTGGGGGGCTGTAAGGGTTGAGGATTCAGTTGATATCCAATTTGTTGATTTGGAAGTGCATGACCCTAATGTAGTTCAAGGACAGTCAGCGATAGTCATCGACGATTCAAACATGAATTGGAATGGCTGGGTTGATATTGATGGTGCTGAAATCTATGTGAATCTATCAGCTACAGCCCCAGCCATTTTGCTTGATGACACTGATGCAAGACTAGAGGGAATCAATCTGTATGGGGTCCACTCTGGGATACAATGGACTGGGAGAACTCTTGATTCAAAGTTAGGTAACAGTACGCTGACTGGAAATAATTGTTTATCAATTTCAAATCTTCCTAAACTGGACACTTGGGGCTTGGATGTTTCGGGATGTACTGGTAGCGTATCAATTTCAGGAAGCGATCTAAATCTAACAGATTACATTCAAGGTAGTGTGCCATTTTCAATTACTGGGCAGAGTTATGTTCGTGCAATTTCAAGTCAAGTGACAATTCCAACATTGGCACCCAGTGTGACCTTCGATGAAATGTGGTTTGTTGATTTGTGGATTGTAAATCAGTTTGGTCATGGTTTGCCATATGCGATTGTAAACACATCATTTTCACAGTTTGAGAGTGATTTCTCTACTGCAGTACCTTACGGAGGTAACAAAATTCTTGGACCTTTTGTTGGACAAAGACATACACTAACAGGCGCATCTGCGGTGACTGATTTTTCCACAGAATGTTGGTATGATAATACTCAGGGAACAACTGGTCCAGATGCACTAAATCAAGATTTGATGATGCACTTGTGTACAATTACTCTTGTCAATCAGCCACCGCTAATTATCTGGGATGAACCGCTCAACGGGACAGTGACTAGTTCAGGCGCGGAAATCTGGTTCAATGCCAGCAACTCTTGGGATTTGGACAACGACCCAATAACTTTCCAATGGGCGAGTGATATTGATGGCGATACCAGTTTCTTCTGTAATGGCGGCAGCGGGGGTGTGCCTGGAGACTTGTTGGTCAATGGGCCGAATGCTGGTCAAGGCCAAGGGGGTAGTGGGTACACGAACTGTACGCTTACTGATGGAATTCACCAAATCACTCTAGAAGTGTGTGACGACCAAGGAAATTGTGCTTACGAGACACGAACAATCGAGTTCGTTAATCTGCCACCCTCGGTCATCTTAACGACAACCCCTCCTTTAGACTGGGATGGGGTATTACGCCTCAACTACACTGAAAATCTGCATGTTAACGCTAGCGATACCACTGACGCAGAGGGTGACTTGATTCAGACAGGTGAGTGGACTGATTATGAGCAGGCAGGAATTCAAGTTTCAGCGACTTACCCGCTTGAATGGAATAGGACGTTTGAGCTAGCACCCGGCAGGGAGTTCACCTACACGATAGTTTTCTCTGACGGCCTTAACCCGACGATTTACTACAACCTCTCAGTGGAGGTTCAGAATGAGTACCCCCACCCTTCGTTCATTGTTAGCCGTGACTCCAATCTCTCCCAGTCAGTCGTCATACTCGACGGCTCAACATCGTTTGACCCTGAAGGGGATATGGTTTTTGCATGGTGGAATTCTGACCTTGATGGTGACTTGAATACCTCAATGTCAACCCCCCTTATGTGGACAGGACATCTCAGCCAGGGTACCCACACCATTCAATTACGGCTTTCAGATGATGATTCATACCATATCAATCAGTGGTCAACACCATTCGAAGTTGAGGTGGAGGTCCTCAATTCTCCTCCTCTAGCCCACATAGAATTACCGACGCCGAGCGATAGCATTGAATCAGCCGACCTTGTTCTTTTCTCAGCATTTGGCTCAGGTGATTGGGATGCACCATGCGCTGAAGCCTTCCCTGAAATGTCAACAGGGTGGTTGTGTAACCCCGGTACTCCTTCGATGCCTGATACAGTAACTCCGGAATGGACTAGCGACTTACTGAGTGACCCATTCGGTGGTGATTGGCAGGTAGAGGCTCGTTTACCCAGTGGGACCAATGTAGTAACTCTCACCGTTTCAGATGGGGTAAATTCTCCTGTAACCGATTCTATGACCATTGAAGTATCTACCAGTGCCCCGATTCTAGTGCTTTCCTCGCCAGACGATGGAATTGAAGTTATCAGCAATGAAGTGGTACTTTTTGACCCTCAACAATCATGGGATCCTGATGGTGATAACTTTACTTTTTCAGTTACTTCTAACTTGCTTTCCGAGCCAGTACTTGATGCTGTAAATCCAAATTTCTGGTACTCAAGGTACGTTCCATCGGGTGACCACATACTAACTTTCACTGTTACAGATGAAACTGGAATGAGTAGAAATGAGACACGCTCTTTGAAGGTTCTCGCATCTCCGCCGATGGCTATTATTTCCTCACCTCAAGAGGGAGAAACAATTTCACCCGGTGCAAACATTTTGCTAAATGCGAACGAATCATGGGATGCCGATGAAGATATAATTCTCTATCGTTGGTACCTTGGCCAAGGTGCATCTGCTGTATTGTTGAATGAGACAGAGATGGCCAATCAGACTTTGGCGCCGGGAATACATCTAATTTCACTTCAGGTGAAAGATAGTAGAGGTGCTTCAACTTGGGCTTTCGCTAACATTACTGTTGAAGATTCATGGCCGGTATTGGATGATTTGTTAGTAGAGCCGGGCACATTGACTGTTGGCGTTGAATCGATAATTACTACGCGGGCTTTCGTACTTGATGCAGATATGACTACTTGGGAATGTGTTGGCTGGGCATCCCAGGGTGGAATTGAGATCGAATTTTCACTTTCCGATGATGGTGTAGAACCAGATGGTGTTGCTATTGACAGTACGTGGACAGGACAGGTGAAGATGACACCAGGTCGTGATGGATGGGTGAACATTGAGGTAATTTGCCGTGATGGACCGGAAGAAGAGCCGCACCTTTCAAACCGTCTGTCATCTACCATCAGGGTTGAAGGTGCTTCGCAGCAATCATCATTCTTTGATGTCATCATGGATAGTACAGTTGCTATCATCCTTGGTCTTCTTGGATTGGCTGTTGGTGGCGGCGTGTTCTACACCTTTTCCCGTAAACGCCGCCTTGCTGCTGATTTGCAAATGATTGAATCATGGGGTGTCGGTGGATTTGGTGATGATGAAGATTCAGAATTTGATGAAGAAGATGATTCTGCAGGCCCAGTAGGAGATGAAGAACCGCTTGATTTCACGGAAGAAGTAGATGCCGAAGTAATATCAAATGATGATATACCATCTATGGTAGAACTTGATTGAGGTTTGTTTTAAAATTCTATCAAATGATGTGGGACATATCCCATTGGTTTTCAGATTGATTATTTAGCGATACACCTAACTCAGAAGCCAGTTTTCTGTTTACTGGAACGCGCATCCTTAGAATAGATTGACCCCATATCTTTCCTTGCGCATCAAGCATCAGGGAAGTCGTAGCACCGCCGCCTAAACCTCCTCGCAAAAGGCAGTTAATCGCCCCAATTCCAGGCATTGACCAGACCGAAATTAAACCAGTCACAGAATCACCATACCACTCGTCTAGCAGTTTTGGGGTTACAGAAACCTCGAGAATTTCTAGCCACTTTTTTTTGTGTGCGATAAGTCCGATGTTGAATGAGTCACCTTTGTCACCGGATCTTCCATGAGCTAAATCTGAAAGGGGAATCCAAACTATTTCGCTCAAATTTCCACCTCTTTTTCTTTTAGAATTGTTAGGTCGGCAATAGAGTCATTTCTTTCCCATCCGAGTTTCTTCACTATTGGGCGGGTCCACTCTCGCTCATCAAGTTCATCTTGGAGTCGGGAGATGAATCCTCTAGTGCGCTTGCGAATGAAATGGAATCGTTCACTTTCTGGTGTGATGTGAAGGTGGGTGAGATGTTCAATTTTCACCAATGACTCGACAGACTTTCTTGAGATTAGGGTGGGCCAAAATTGTAGTTGACGCCGTGGTTTAGTTCGAGCTCCATATCCACCTACTCCAGCAGGTCCAGTTAGTACGAGGGGAGCAACTTCTCGGGTAAAATCAGTGATATTTCGGCGATTAGGACTTGTGGCTGCCCACCGTAGTAAGACTTCTGGTGGATTTAGTATGGGCGACAATTGCTGGCGGATATTTTTGGGCAATGTAACGCCACCTCCGATGAATTCGGTGTAAATCTCTAATTCTTCTAAGGCAGAAAGCCGCGCTCTCAGAGCGAGATCACAAGCAGTTGCTCTTGCTAAGGCATTTGGCCCACTAATGAGAAGTGAGGATGATGCAAACCAACCACCTTCTATGGCGGCACTGACTTTCAGAGATTTAGGTTCAGGTTTGCCAATAGCACCTGTGACAATCACCACATCCTCAGATTCATCTTCAATAGTGATATTTCGCATATCAACTACAACATCAGGTGTGATATATGCTTCAGGGTCTCCAATTTCATAGATCAATTGTTCAGAAACTATTTTTCTATTCACCATACCACCTCCGCCCTTCCCTCGAGTGATTTTCACATCACTATTGAGATAGATTTCAGCTATCGGTAGAGTTAGGGCTGCAAGGTTTGGTACTTCATCCCAGTTAGAATAATTTCCACCACAAACCTGAGCGCCGCATTCTATCAAATGTCCTGCGATGGTCCATTGTGCTAGAATATCGAGAGGATTTGTGATATGCTTTGGTGCCCAATCTACGACTGGTGATTCTCGAGTCAAACCGAGTTGGAAGGCGTTGTAGGCCCATCCTGCTGAATGTAACATACAACCGACTAGAAGACTCGCATCAGCAACTCGTCCCGTGATAATGATATCAGCACCGATTTCCAGTGCTGATGCGATTGGGCCGGCGCCGAGATAGGCGTTTGCAGACATCATCTCGGCCCCATTATCAGATATTGTTTCTCCACTCTCAAAATGAGTTAATTCTTCTCCATTTTTCAATAGATAATCAAGTCTTGGAAGTATATCGTCACCTGATATCACCGCCACCTTGCATTCATGCCAACCTATTTTTGCCGCTTGTTCTAGAACCATCCTTGCACAGGATTCGGGATTTGCACCGCCTCCGTTAGTAACCAACTTCACCGATTTTTTCCGTAGTGCATCAATTCCACCTGCTGCAAGCCATATTTCAAGATCGGTAGCCCAGCCAGAACTTGGGTCACGACGCTTCTGTTTGGCCATGATGGAGAGAGTTAATTCAGCGAGGTAATCAATCATCATATAATCCAAATCATCGCTTTTGAGGAGGTCCACTGGTGCAAGCGGTCGGTCACCCCAAAAACCCCCACCAGAACCAATTCTTATTGGCTCTTCAGCAAGAACCGCAACATTGGATTTACTTACAGCCAAAACCCTCTACCCGAATTGTATTACTACTGTGTAGTAATTGAACCTATGAGTGACTACGCTAACAGGAGGTGTTGTGAGCAACACCGAATATTTGCGTCTTATTCTTCAGGTCCCCAAGGTGAACGGGTCCGATTTAGTCCAAATCGCTTGAGATATAGGAAGATTAGATTTTTGCGGCCATCAGTCCATGTGTTGATTTCAGCATCTCCGACTCTTGAGCGGTATGGCACTGAAATTTCAATTGCCTTTTTCTTACCAAAACAGCGGCGCGCATTGATTTTCATCTCTTCAGAAAGTGGCATCCCATCGTTGGTAGGCCTCATTTTCGGGTTATCCATGATACGCTTGTAAAATACCCACATCCCTGATTGGGAGTCATGAATACCATACCAGAACAACATACGAGCAGTGAATGATAGAGCCCAGTTACCAAAACCATGCATGCCTGACATGCTACCTTCTTCAGCTCTTTTTAGACGATCACAGGTGATAAATTCCAATTTTTCTTCAATCAGTTTTCGTACTAATCCCGGTACTTCTTCACCAGGATATGTGCAGTCAGCGTCCATTGTTACAATAATATCGCCTGGTGCCATAGCAAACCCTGTTCGGTAGGCTCTACCGTAACCCTTGCGTGGCTCAAGATATACTTGTGCGCCCTCTTGCTCTGCGAGTTCTCTGGTTTTATCAGTTGAATTTCCATCAATTATTAGAAAATCAAGTTTTTCACACCACCCATCAGATGGTACAGACCGAATAGTATCAACTATTGCAGCCTCTTCATTACGGGTCGGTATAACCACAGTCACATGCACTGGTAGTGTATCAGACATCTCAGTCACCGAACTGCCGACTAACCCATCTCTCTTGAAAGGCTCTATTGGATGAACTCTCAAGGAATCGCTTGAAAACGATGGCCTAAGTGGCCGTAATGCCTGAATTGGCAGAGGGGGTGGAAAAATGCACGTGGCGATGTTGTCTGGCGAGTATCCGCCCCGCTGGGGTGGGATGGGTTCTACTGTGTTCCATCTTTCAAGTGCATTAGCAAAAATGGGTCATAAAGTGACGGTAATAACGCGCCGTGATTCCAAGGCAATAAAGAATCCATCTTTGATTCCTAAACTAGATGGCGTAAATGTTCTGATGGTTAAATGGGCGAAAATTCCTATGGCGTTCACACGTTCGTATGGCCGTCATGCGCTCAAAGAATTGTTGCGACTACACAAGGTTGACCCTGTTGATGCGGTGCATGTGCATGCGCCGATGATTTCTTGGACAGAGAAGCAATTTGCCCAAGTACGGGCTGAAATAGGTAATGTGACGACAACTTTGCATGGTTCATGGCTTGGTGAGAGAGATGGAATGCTGCGGGCAGCAAAATATGGTGAATCCGCCACGTGGAAGAATCCTAATGATTTGGCGATTCTTTTGTCAGCCAAACATTATGCAAAATACGAACGCGCAGCGGTACGTGGTTCAACCGTTTGCGTGGCTAATTCTGAGGCCACGAAACGAGATTTTGAAGAGCGGTATAACCCACCACAAAATTGGCGTGTCGAAGTAGTACGTTGGGGTGTTGATACCGATATGTTCTATCCGCAAAATCATGATGATGAAGATTCACAATTAGCACATGAAAAAATGCGAAGAAGATACGGTAATCCTGATGAAAATGCATTGCGAGGGTCACCAGGGACAAAAACCCCACTTTTACTCGCAGTTGGCCGCTTAGCAGGCCGTAAAGGATTCCGTACTTTACTTAGAGGGATGCCTGAAATATTGGCAGAAAATAGCGGTGCACATTTGGTAATTGTTGGTCGCGGACACATGCGCAAAACTCTATTGAAGCAGGCCAAAAAATTAGGGATTCAAGATGCAGTAACAATAGAGTCTGGAATGTCATTTTCTGACTTGGCTCAATTATTCAGGTCTGCTGATTTGAGTGTCTATCCTTCGCTATACGAAGGTCAAGGATTAATCCCATTGGAATCAATGGCATCTGGTACTCCTTGTGCTACTGTAAATGATGGTCCACTTCCGGAAATGGTTGATGAAACTGTGGGGGGTTTGTTTGAGGTAGGGAATCCCTCTTCACTCGCTGAAACGGTCAACAATCTGCTTGGTAATCCTGAAAATATTCCGGAGTTGGTGGCGAATGGGCGAAAAAGAGTGGCTGAGGAATACACCTATCGTCTAAATGCGGAAAAATATGCAATTTTTTACTCGGAATGAGATTATCTGTTCATTAATTGGGTAAATTTTTCTTCATCATGCCTGCAAAGTGATTATGACTATGAGGGATGCCTAAGGCATCCAATGCGAGCCGGGCTACGTGCAATTGCGATTTTCATTGCCCTCGCACTCATCCCGATTCCTACCGTTTCTGCTGACGACACAATGGCTACTGCTGCTGTACTTACAGACGGCGCGACTAGCAGTGGTTCTGTAGACGCAGATGGTGATACTACTGATTGGTGGAAAATAGAAGCCTGGACTGGAGATTCAGTGAGCCTCAGTGTGAGCACATGTTGCCATGGAACCTTTGATGGTTATGATGGACAAATGGGTATTTACGATTCAGGTGGGAATGAATTAACTTCAACGAGTTTCGCCAATGACGGGACTAGAAATATTGCGGCTACTGCAACATCCCATGACTGGTATTTTTTCCGCATTAAGGCAGTACCAGATGGATGGTTTTCTAGTCAATTCGATTATGATGTAACTCCACAACTTCAGACCGGATACCGAGATACTGATGATGATGGATTTACCGATAATGACGATGATTGTGACACCGTAGCAGGTGATTCAACATCTGATAGAAATGGTTGCCCAGACTCCGATGGGGATGGATATAGTGACCCTGGTTCAGGTTGGTCTGTGGCTCAAGGAGCAGATGCTTTCCCTAGCGATAATACTCAATGGCTTGATTCAGATGGTGATGACTTTGGTGACAATCCTGCACCAGCTACAAATCCTGATGGCTGTCCTGATTTCTACGGTCATTCAACGCAGGACCGAAACGGCTGCACAGACAGTGATGCTGATGGCTGGTCTGACCCAGACCCAAATTCACTCTGGTCAGATTTACCGTGGTATATTTCTGATGGTGCAGACGCATTTTTCCAAGATAATACTCAATGGCATGATACCGATTCTGACCAGTTTGGTGATAATTGGGCAGATATGAGTTGGGGGGTAATGCGAAATGGCACAGGGATTGGAGTATTTGTTGAAAATGCAACCCGGCCAGATTTTTGCCCAACAGAATGGGGTAATTCCACAGAAGACCGATTTGGTTGTGTGGATGGCGATGGCGATGGCTGGTCTAATCCGGACATGAACTGGACATACGACCCAGTTCGTTGTCAGAGCGACGAAACCCACTGTGCAGACGCTTTCCCCAATGATCCTACTCAATGGGCTGACCGGGATTTAGATGGCTTTGGTGATAATCCACTTGGTACAGACCCAGATGCTTTCCCAGACAATCCAACTCAGTGGCTTGACACAGATGGAGATGGTTATGGTGATAACACTGCATCTGGTGCTTGGCAGGCTGACAATTTTTCTGATGAGCCAACCCAGTGGGCTGATTTAGATGGCGATGGGTATGGCGACAACCTTTCAGGTTCTGAGCCAGATTCTTGTATCAATAGGATTGGAAGTAGTCATCATGACCGTTATGGCTGTCCAGATTCAGATGGTGATGGATATTCAAACGCTGATGGTACTTGGTTAGCACACCCCTCTGGATTTGGTGATGCATTCCCTGAAGAAATAACTCAATGGCATGATGTTGATGGAGATGGGTTTGGTGATAATCAAGAAATTGAGGCTTGGCAATCAGACTCATGTGTTGCGACCTTTGGCAAATCTTATCGCGACCGTTGGGGTTGCCCAGATACAGATGGTGATGGCTCTTCGGATGCTCAGCCTGAACTTGGTTGGTTAGCAAATCCATTTGGTGAGGCTGATGCTTTCATCAATGACCCAACTCAGTGGGAAGATATTGATGGAGATGGTTTTGGTGATAATCAGGCAGCAGGTGCAACAAGTCCAGACCGATGCAAGGAAACACCTGGGACTAGCCGAGAAGACCGTCATGGTTGCACAGATTCGGACAATGATGGGTATAGTGACATGGGTGACCGATTCCCGTATGACCCTAGCCAATGGGCAGATTCTGATGGCGATGGGTTTGGAGACAACAGTTTTGGCCATCAATCTGATGCTTGCCCATTTGAGGAAGTTAGCCTTGGAGTTTCACTGATTGACCGCCTAGGATGCCCAGATATAGACCGAGATGGCTATTCAGATGCTGATGAAACATGGTTGGCAAATCCAGAGGGGGAAGCAGATGCATTCCCTAAAAATCGCCTTCAATGGTCCGACCAAGATGGTGATGGCTATGGTGACAACGCTATGGGAAGCCTAAGGGATGACTGCCCTACTGAGGCAGGCACCTCGTCCATTGATTTACAAGGTTGTCCCGATTCCAATAGCGATGGTTTCAGTGACTCATACGGTACCATTAATGCCCACATTTCATT
The DNA here is from genome assembly GCA_012959435.1 of Candidatus Poseidoniales archaeon. Taxonomy (GTDB): domain Archaea; phylum Thermoplasmatota; class Poseidoniia; order Poseidoniales; family Thalassarchaeaceae; genus MGIIb-Q1. The sequence continues at coordinate 25,788 of DUDF01000113.1, read as the reverse complement.
GATGTCAGAAAATCCCTCTTCCTCAATTTTCACATTCTTACCACCGATTATTATTTTCGTCTTAACATTCCTTTTTGTTACGGCTTTACGCAAAGAGGATGGGGGTGAAATCCTTGAGTAAACAGAGTATTGCATTTTTGGCGCTTATTATTCTATTAGTACCGCTTTTCGCACCAGCCATTTCAGCCCAAGATGCCCCGCACATTGGGGTTGATAGTTCAAGAGCTGACAGGCTAGATTTAGACAATGATGGTGATCGAGATACCATCAGAGTCGTCTATCTGCTCAATACCACTTCACACTATGCTGAGGCAGCAGTTCAAGTTGATGTGGAACATGCAGGAATGACACTAACTTTCTGGGATAATCTCACATTCAACCGTACGACCCCTTATTTCGGTTCAACAGATGTTCAGGCTTGGGGTGATGGTACTTTTACTGTTAGATTGAAGGTATGGGATGCTGAGTCTAACATGATAGTTTTCTCAGAAGATTTTGGTGAATATGAATTGATGGCCAGTCTCGCTGCTCCATACTTGAGATTTGATTTAGAAGCAGCACCTACCATTTTCTTGGGTGATGATTGTGTAGTTGAAAGAGTGTTTCTTGATGAGATTGGTGACCTCTATGGCGCAACGGGTGTAATCTCCCTAAGTGGTACACCATGGCTTGTCCCTAGTGACCTTTCTGATATTGATTGTTCAACTTGGCCAGCTCGAGATTATCACTTGGAAATGTTTTACCGGAATACCCTTGGATTCTCCACTTCAACAACTAAAGATTTCACTATTCACACACTGCCTCCACCAGTATTCACACTCAATGTGTCTGGCAATAATGATGAAGTTGGCTCGCCATGTACTGTTGCTATTGAACCGTCAATTGGAACTGTAATGGCACTGATGGCTGTTGAATGGGAAATTACTGACCCTCGAGGAGAAGATGTGCTCGTCCCTGGTTTTTCAACAGTTGATTGTCGTCTTTGGCAAGTTGGATTCAGTAAGGTGAGGGTCACAGTGACTTCGCCAGAAGGTCAATCCACTCGAGGTGCATTCAACTTAGTTCGCTTACCACCTATTGGCGAAGTATCCGCTGAGGTTTTAGAAGCGGCAGGGCCTGAAAATATGTGGCCAGACCGTTCCCTTGGTGAAGAATATGAACCAACACCATTCTTCGGAGAATCAATAATTGTAGCCCAGATAGTTGTTCTAATCATTGGAATAGCGGTCTCAATTTTGTTGGGATTGTTTGGTGGTACGATGTGGAATCGCCGCGGCGAGGAAGAAATAGCATTTGGTGATGTTAATGCCATGGAATTAGACCCCGATTCTGATGGTTTACCATCTTACGTAGACCCAACCGGCGTTCACTGGCGGCAACATCCTGATGGTGCTGTTGACTGGTTTGATCAAGTTTCTGGACAATGGGTATCTTATTCCGAATTATAGGATCGAATCAATACAGAGACCTCACTTAATTATGGGATGAAAATGAGAGAATTGGGCAGGTATTTGTGAGATGAGTCAAGATTCAATACCGGATGATGACATACTTTCGGAAACAAAATCGTTGTGGAAAGTCATCGGTCTTGGGGCCGTGACCGCCTCCATGTGTTGTCTTCCCAGCGTGGTTTGGGTTCTCTTTGCAGGCTCGTCTGCTATTATCGCAGCTGACCAATTGTCAAATAACCTCTATTTTGGAATTGTCCGCCCAATCATTTACGTCATTGCTATCGCCATGGTTGGTACTGGCTTAGTAATTCATTTTCGCAGTCGTGGAGTCTGTACTCTTGACCAAGCAAAGAAGGAAAGGCGACGAATAATCAATACGACTTTGGCGGTATTGACTGCCACTTTCGTTATTTATTTCATTTGGAATTACATTATTTTAGAATTGGTTGGAATTGCCCTTGGATTACCATGGGCTGATTCTGCAATCTGGAAATGATTGATTGGCTAACAACTTTCATTTTTTGTTGGTTAGAAGAATGAGCGAATCACCAGAATGAACCACGATGTTTATGATGTCATCACACTGATTTGAGAGTCCTTTGGTTGAGAAGGTCACAATATCATTCTCAAGGTTCCATTCTGCACCTGTCAAAGTGACGACAGATTGACCAAAACTGAAGAGCGAAAATATACCAGAAAATTTTTGTTTATGATTCTGGTTGGCGGTAAGTCTGATCAATGTTGTATCAGAAAGTTCTGCTTTGATATTCAGGTCGTTAGGGGCATCCGAAATAGATGCAAGACTACCTAGTTGGTGGTCCAGTCTCCCCCCCTCAATTCCGATGATTTGGATGTGTGGCCATTGGCGTTCATTACACAGGTTGAGTGCTTTTGCAAGGTCACTTGAATCCTGTTCTTTTAGGCGTATGATTTCAGAGCCATTTTCTTGTCCCCAAACAAGGTCACTATCACTTGCTGAATCAAGGTCGCCGATAATGATATTAGGTGCTATATTCAGATGTCTTAGATGCTGTACTCCGCCATCAACTGCAATCACTCTTGTAGCCGCTTCACAAGCTGTGGTTAGGACGGCCACATCACTAATTTGCCCCGCCGCAATTAGCAGAGTCACATCTAGTTCCACGATTACCCTAGTGGCTGCTATCTTATTCGTTTTGCTAGTCTAAAGGTCGCCACAGCAATTGACTACCCTTTTACAGGAACAGTGTTTCCATCGGCCCCATGGGGGCCGAACGAGCAGCAAGCAGAGAGTTGTTCTTACCTTCAGCCTTGATACTTTTATTGTTAGTTTCAGTAGTGACTCCAATACTCTCAATTTCACCAAGTGATGAAACAATTCTTGAGCAAAATCAAGTGGTTTCTCCCAGCACTTCGTTTTCAAATGGCAGTGGTGAACAATTTGCTGGTCAAACCATGATTCTCAACGCAACAGATTGGATAGTTGATTCTACTCGGGGAATGGATATTTGGCAAACAACTACTCTCAACACATCCCTCACTTTTGATGAAATAGAACTTTCAAGAGATGATAGAGGTAGGGCTAGAGGGTGTTTACACCAGGATATAGGGGGTGTGTGGATTGCCACACTCGAATTTGGTGGCGCTACTAGTCTTACTCAGATTGATGCTGGAGGCGTAGAACTTGGGAAGAAATGCTCAATCATTGTTGATGAGCGAGAACTATTGCATATTGCTTACACAAATGAGTCTGGATTCCTTAGGGTGGCATATCAGAGAGCAAGTGGACTCTGGAACATGAGGACTATTGAAAATGCGACTCAAGTCTCAAAAATCACCCTCTTACTTGACTCAGATGGTGCTGAAAATGTGCTTTGGCTAGATTCCAACAATGGACTTCATTTGTCCTCATACGGTACTTGGTGGACTCATCAAGAATTGTTAGTAGGTACAAGGGTTGGTGCCCAATACGACGCATACCTTGACGCTGATGATTCGCTGAATATATTCTATCAAAATTTAGACACGACACAAATGATTCATGGAATTTTAGGTACAGATGGTAATTGGACGCTCACAACTTTAACTGCAGGCCAAGGTATTGGGCCAGCCATGTCGTTTGCTAAGGATCCATCAACAGGAAATATTCAGTATGTTTACGGTTCTTCAAATTCTACAGAGTTAACCGTTGTACGTGACTTGACAGGGCAAGAGAATGGCCGCCTTTCACCTTCAATTGACACTTTGACAACCGGTGCCGTGAGTGATGAGTATGCAACTCAAGCTATCAATGACCTTGACTTTGATTGTGATGGTATTGATGATTTAATTGTCAGCAGGCCGGCTGCAAATTCTGAAACGGGTGCTGTTGGCATCTTTTGGGGTACAGGAATGGGCCTTTCATCTACTCCAGATTACAATCTGACCGGAAGTGCTGGCGGAGATAGATTTGGTTCAGCAATGGCAAATGCAGGGGATGTCAATGGTGATGGATGTTCTGACCTTCTAATAGGGGCAACCGGCGCAACTAACAGTTTGGGATTTGCAACGGGAGTTTCTTACATATTCTACGGTGGTAATCGTACTTATTCGGCTGCAAATTGGTCTGTCTCAGGTGAAGGAGGTGGAGATAAATTCGGTGGTACCGTTTCATCAGCTGGAGATGTCAATAACGATAGTTACGCCGATATTTTAGTTGCTGCCACTGGTTTCACACAATCAGGTCAAACAGGTGGTGATGGTAAAGTCTACCTGTATTTAGGTTCAGCAACTGGGCCGAGTATAGATTACGATTGGTATACTCGTGGATATTGGCAGAATGTAATTCAAGGCTGGTCTATGGCTGGAATAGGCGACATCAATGGTGATGGTTTTGATGATATTGCTTTGGGTGCTGCAGGTTCGTTTTCAGACCTTACGGGTAATGGTAGGGTTGAGGTATACACAGGATCACAAGCAGGGGCGATGTCAATTGATAATTACTGGACAACGACAACAACCAACACACTGCTCGGCTATTCCGTTCTTGGGATTGGTGATGTCAATCAAGATGGTTATGACGATTTTGCATATAGCGAACCTCTGTACGACAATTTGGCTTTAGGAAAAGTTACAGTTCTACGCGGTTCAGCAAATGGACTACCTGACAATCCAGCACTCGAGTTGATTGGTACGGAATCAAGCCAAGCATTTGGAAGTGCAATGTCAACAATTGGTGACATTAACGATGACGGCCTTTCTGAAATCGCGATTTCATCAATTGGAATTAACAGCGTAGGTGCTGGGAAAGTTGAGTACTTCTTCGCTGACAATACACAATTATTGCGGAAAGGGGTAAACTCAATTCTCATTGAAGGAGTGAGTGGGCAACATCTTGGCCGCACAATATATGGTGGAGGTGATGTAGATGGTGATGGCCAGTTTGAGATTATCGTCACCTCTCTTGACAAGGACATGGATGGTAACTCCGCAGGTGCTGTAATTCAAATTGAAAAGCGAAATAATGAATATTCTGATATTCCGATGGTGATGGCGGGCGCTCCCATTGATGTTGTTGATCTTTATTTGGATGATTCTGGCAGGTTTCACTTATTTGTGAAATCAGGTATACTAAATCAAACACGCCATTTAGAACGGCCAAATGCGATTACAAATGCTGCTGAGGAATGGCAAGGAATATCCTATTCCGCGATTTCATCAATGGTTGTAACTAGGTCTGGAAAGACGATTGTACTTGATGACAGCAATAATTTTGTTGAGCAAGCAGCTCACACGATTCTGACAACGCAGCACCCTCTTGCGACACACAATCGAATGGATATTGATTTGGTTATTGATAACGAGCAGAGTTTAATTTACACAACATCTTACCAAAATGCCACGGTATCGGATGTTGAATTGAGGGCGGAAACAGATTCTGGCTTCTTGACTTCTACAGTAGTAACCAATAGTTCCCTTGGTGCTGGAATTTCAAGTGCATTCTCGCTAACTCATCAATTACCGAGTTTAGGTAATAGTTGGAATATTAGTGGTACAAATTCAAACGGTTCTGAAGAATATGGCGCTAGTTCTGGTTGTCAACTTGATAATGGCACAGGTGTATTAGTTAGTTCTGTTGTAACTACAAACCAAACAATCCTAAATTACATAGATGCGAATGGAAGTGTTACTACCTTCTCAATTTGGGGATATCAAGGTGACAATGATGTTGCTTGCCTAAGTGATGGTACCTTGCAGGTTGCCCTTGTAAATAATTCCGGTATGGGGGAAGTATTGTCAGTAAATGGTAGCAACATCACATCATTGATGATGACGTCATTGACTCCAACATATGATATCACGGCACATATTATGAATCAAAACATGGTGTTGTTTACCGAACAAACCCAAACTTCCGATGCAAAATTATGTACCATTAGTACAGCGAATTGTGTGGATTTGTCAATTGGTTATTTTTCGAGCGATTTGTTTAGCGCAGGGAGTACCGGAGATGGGGTTCCTTGGATAGCCTTTGATGGCGGCCCTGGAGTAGAGCGAATGACATTGGCAATCATTCATGATTCAACGGTTGAACCGGTGTATACCGCAACAACAGCAGGTGATATTTGCGGCGTTGATATGGAAACTGATGCCACTGGTGTAATCAGAGTTGTCGCTTGCCACTTTGATTTAAATTCAAATAATCGTTTGACAAGTTACCGCATTTACAGTGACTGGGACCGTGATTTTGTCCCCGATCCTTGGGACGAAGTTCCTTTTGTTGGAGGCCAATGGAATGATGCTGATGCTGATGGCTACGGAGATAATCCTGGCGGCCCTACAGCCGACCAATGCATTAACAGTGGAACTGATTTACTTGATAGAGGGAGCAGATGGGGTTACTTTGGTTGTAGTGACCAAGATTTAGATGGATGGGCAGACGCTGTTGATATTTGCCAAAATACTAGGGGGGATTCATGGGTTGATAGGAAAGGTTGTGAAGACTCAGATGGAGATGGTTGGAGTACAGATGCTGACCAAAACCCAGTGAATTGGTATCAACAGAGAGATACAGATGGAGATGGCCATTATGATAACCACGGCTCTGATTGCTGTGGAGGTTCTTCAAGCGATATTTATCCATTAAATGGTAACCAATGGGAGGATTTGGATAATGATGGCTGGGGAGATAATCATAATTTCCAATATGCCAATGAAACCCTTCGCTTATTCAATGGCCATGACACAGATGGTGATGGCGACCCCGATTGGTTCAATATTGATTGGACAGGTGACCAATGTCCCGAATTCCAAGGTTTTTCAGCGAGTGATCGTGGAGGGTGCCTAGATACCGATGGAGATGGTTGGTCCGACCCTCACATATCTCAAAATGCCCAAGAATCTACTTGGGTATACAATCGTAGCCAATGTAATGCAATAGATTCCGATGGCCGTAACGGATGTGCTGATAATTGGCCTGGCGGAAACGGCAATTCAGGTGAAGCATGCGGCAGTATCGCGAACTGTTCTCAACAATGGCATGATAAAGATGGAGATAATTACGGGGATAATACCACTCCAAATGCTTGGCGGCAAGATGCTTTTAACGAGGACCCAAGCCAGTGGAATGACACCGACTTGGATGGTTTTGGTGACAACCCCACAGGTACTACTCCTGACTCTTGTCCAGTGAATTGGGGTAATTCAAGCGTTGATAGATTTGGATGTCAAGATGAAGATGGTGATGGCTGGTCTAACCCTGACTCTTCAGAAAGTGCACACCCAAATGGAAACGCTGACTCAAATAGCTCAAACGCAGACCAGTGGAGAGATACTGATGGTGATGGTTTTGGAGATTTTACAAATCGTATAAATGGAGATTTTTGCCCTGAACAATTTGGCTATTCTAATGGAGATGGAGGCCGCGGATGTCCTCTTCCTGGAGAGGATTCTGATGCTGATGGTATTATCGATGATGATGATGTGTGTGGCAACACAACGACGGGTGAGGTAGTTGATACCTCAGGTCAATGGCTGGGTTGCTCTGAAAATCAAAAGGATGACGACGGTGATGGAGTCTCAAATTCACTAGACCGTTGTGCTAATACTACTGCACTTGCAGAGGTTGATGTAAATGGTTGTAGTCAAGACCAATTGACACTTGATACCGATGTAGATGGTGTCCCTGACATTGAGGATGAATGCCCAAATACAGACACGCTCCAAATCGATGAGTATTTTGATAATGTAACTGGATGTGCTCGAAATCAACTTGATGAGGATAACGATGGTGTTTCAAACGCCCTTGATGAATGTTCTGGGACTACTGATGGTGCAGTAGTCGATGAAGTAGGTTGCCCACGAAATGATATTGACACTGACGGAGACGGTTTCTTTGATGATGTAGACGATTTCCCAATTGAGCCAACCCAGTGGCTTGACTTAGATTTTGATGGCTTTGGTAACGAATTAAGTGGTTTCCAGGGTGATAGTTGTACAAATGTTGCTGGTAATTCAACAGGTTCACCAAATGGTGACCGTTGGGGCTGCCCAGATACAGACGGTGATGGTTGGTCTGACCCCGTTGCAGGATGGGGTGTTGACGAAGGGGGTGATGCTTTCATCAATGACCCAACTCAATGGAAGGACAATGATGGTGATGGGTTTGGGGACAATATTACTGGTTTTGAAGGGGATGAATGCCCACTTTCAGCAGGAGTAAAAGATGGCGTTCAAGGGGTTGGTTGCCCTGCAACAACTGGTGCCGATGGTAACGTCGTAGATGAGTGTACAAAATGGGAGGATTTTTACAATCCAACTTTAAGTCCCGGGATGATAGTTCCCGATGAATATCAATCATGTGATTGGTACAATGAGTGGTATGGTTCAAGCGAATCTTCAACCTTACCTTTGAAAATGATTGGCATCGGTGTTGGAGCTTTACTAGTTCTAGTCATCATCTCTTTGTTTGTAATTAGGCTCATTCGTGGTGGAGATGAGTGGGATGAAGATGATGATGATGTGTATGATGAATTTGAAGAGGATGATGATGATATATTCGCATCACAATCCCAAGGTGGATGGAATGCGCCTGCCGCGAGGCAGAAATTTTCCGGACTAGAGGATAATCAACCTAGTAGGGGTGGCCCTGCAGGCCAAGCAGGTCCTCCAAGCCGTGCAGGTGGAGGTGCCCCTTCAAGAAGGCCTAGAGGAGGAGGTGGTCCAAGTCGTCCGGGTGGCTCAAGTGGCCCACCAGGTCGTGCAGGAGGTAGCCCGCCCAGCAATGCCCCGCGAGCCAAGAAGACTCGACGGGCAGTAGTTTCGGATGATGCACCACCTGCTAATGCACCATCTCGCAAAGTTCGCAAGGTTACGGGTGCACCAACACCCGAGAATGTCAAGACAAGGTCAACTCGAAAGACGCAGGGCGGGAACAAAGCAGAACCCGGAAATACGCAAAAGAAACAACCCAAAGCACCAAGCAAATGGGAGGACCTTTTCACCCCTATAGATTCTGCAAATTACGAGAAATCACTTGGTGAAGCTCGTGCATCAATCGGCTCAGGAGAATCTGAGAGAAACATCCTTCGTCAGTTGCAAACCGGTGGCTGGAATGCCAAACAATCAAGATATATTGTCAATGAAGCCGGCTTAAATTGAGCGAATCAATTAGGAGAGAATGACGAATGAATCCAAGCGAAAATGAGGTTGAAGGAGCCTCAATGCCTCAAGGGATTGCTGTGGATGAGGCTGCAGCATACTTCGGTGTGACTGATTCGGCTGACATTATTTTGCATCTCAATGAGACCGACCCAATAAACGGAATGGGGGAGTTTTACTCTATTGCTATTGACTTGGTTTTACAACCAGAATTTGATTTTGAAGAAGCCGCACAGAGACTTGGTTGTGAGGGTGGTGAGATATACTATCTTCTGACCGGACCGTTTGGATTGGTTTCACTCAGTGATCCACTAAGATTGTACCTTGGAGGCGAGGATTCACAGGGTAACATAGGGGCCCACCCGGGTTTTCCCGAACATGAGATGAATGCACTTGAATCACTAACTGATATCTTTTCTCTTCTCAAAATGTTTGGACTCGGACATCTAATCGGTGGATTACCATTACTCGGTCATTATGTGTCACAATATGCGGCATTGGTAGCGTCATCCGCTGCTAACAAAGTAACGTTGTTACATTTATCTCAAGAATTGAATACCGCTATCGAGCAGGCGAAGTCTGGTTCTGTGACTCCAATTTCATGTCTTGGAGCACCAACCCATGCAACCCAGTCACCACAACCTGCTCCAGCAGTTCTCGCCCCAGCGCCTGCTCCAGCACCAGTTCCTCCCTCACCACAACCTGCTCCAGCAGTTCTCGCACCTGCGCCAGTGCCGGTGCTCACTCCAGCCCCAACATCACCTCAACCGGTTGATGTAGTGTCTCAAGAGCCAACTGAACAACCATTCGTTGAGCCAGTGGTTATTGTAAGGGAGCCGACAGTTGAAGTCAAACAGAATCTACCAACTGAAGACCAGCAGGTCGCAGCCAGTGATGCATTTGCCTCTCAGTTCTCTGCTGCTGCAGAAATTGATGCTCCAGTTGCACCGGTTGAAGCAGAGCCCATTTCAGTACCCCTACCAATCACGCCTCCAGTAGTGGAACAGCCCCAGCCTGTTGTAGAGTCACAAATTGTATCATCACCGGCACCGACAGAGCCAGTGGAGCCAGAGCCAGTCGTGCAACAAACACCTCAAGCAGTCACACCAAAGCGTGCTCCAATCGCACCAAGTGGTCCACCAACTCCGACAACAGGATGGCCAACTCAAGAACCGCCACAGATGCCGGATACTGGTTGGCCAGCAGGCCCCTCAAGTCCACCCGAGCAATCAGCTCTTAATTCGGTTTCAGATTTGGTAAGTGGTGGCCCTCATGCTCCTCGTGCACCAGCACAACCAATACACCACAACATTCAGTCCGGCAAGAATTGCTCTCGCTGTGGGATTGGTGTAGAACAAAGTTGGCAGTATTGCCCAGTCTGTAATGGGGATTTGTGAATTAACATTCACTCAAGAACTTCACCAGCTTGTAGGAGAACCATTTCATCGAGGTGGATTGTAGGCTCAAGCATCACTCCCGTGTGATGTATACCAACATTTGCCGAACCCCCCAGAGCGGTGTTATCTCCAAATCCTAGGTAACAGGTTCCTTTGACCTTCTCATCCTCCAATACATTGCCAATCAGGCGCGCTTTTGGATTCATTCCAAAACCAAATTCTGCAACAGTCCAAACTAGATCTTTGTCCTTTGGTTTCAGTCTTTCAGATGCTCTTTCGTATGTCTCTTCAATGAGTTCAGCCATACTTCCACCTTTTACAGAAGTTACAAGCCCATCTTTGATAGTAAAGGTCAGAGGCTCTTCAAGTAGTGTGGAATCCCATGAACCATCAATCACTAATTTACCATTCATCGTGTCTTTCTTTGGTCTGGTGAATATTTTACCAGCAGGCAGGTTAGTTACGTGACTAGGTCGATTGCAGATTCCATTGTCTTCTAGTTTCCAACGCCGATGTTCAACTTCAAATTCAACATCGGTTCCAGCCTCGCTAGTTATCTTGATTTGTCGCCGGCGTTTGAGATTGCTTCCTATCCTTGTAATTTCTTCTCGGAGGCGGTCAAAGTCCGCTGTCATGCCTCCTTCAGTAAAGATGTCTAATGTAATTCCAGGTAGAGTAGCGATTCTAGCTCCCTCATTACGAGCGAAGCGTGTTGCTCGTGTGTGCGTTAACGAAAATCTTGTTGGAGCGATTACAACCTGTTGTTTGCGCATCAATTCTGATACCGCACCAGGTGGTTCATCTCCATGTTGATGGCTAGATGGCATCATTAGGAGAAGGACTCTTTCAGAGATTAGTGAGGCTTGCTCGTAAATTGCTTGACCTATTTGGGCAGTATGTGGGTCGGTGATAATTAGGGTATTTTCATAAGAGCGCATTTGCATACAAGTTCTGACAACAGTGCGAGCCGATGCTCGCAGTTTTTTTTCTAATTTATCATCATCAAGTTTGGGACTTCCATCGTCCTCACTTGCTGTTGATTTCTTGTCAGCCATACTCGCCCCAATGGTTTGTTTCAACTCGCCCATTATTACTCTTCTTCTGAGTTTTTATTATCAGTGGTCAAATCATTTTCTTTGTTGTAAAGTTTGAATGCCCCACCAATAAAGATGATAGTAAATAACAGATAGAGCGCCGTATTGATGTTTTGATGTAAGCCGATTCCGAATAGTGTGAAGAACAAACTTGTTGGTTCTTCCATCATTAGAGTCTGGTCTGCTTCAACATTTCTTTCAATTTGAGTAATTCCTGTTGACCAAACAACTTCAACTGATTTGACTGAATCATCAGCATCCAAACCAAAGTGAACTGTTGGCTCGTTACTACCAAGGAACCCGCTTCCAGCATACACATGCTGACGTAATTCATGACCATCTTCAAGGGTCACTATGACTAAGCATCCAGTTCCATAACTGTTAGAATAATCACGCTGCCCAAAGCCTTGCGATGTACTAACATCAGTTTGTCGCCCTTCAAGTTGAACTTTGAGCCAATGGCGCCCAGTTTCTTCAACAGCGTTGTTTGAGAATAATTGTGGGGCACGGTCGGAGTGCCCAAGCATGATATCTAAGTCACCATCACCATCGTAATCAAAGATTGAGACACCCATTGTTTTGTTACCATTAGTTCCAGTCCTTAAGCCGATTTCACCACTAATGTCTACAAAATTGGCAAAACCATCACCATCGGTATCACCATCATTTCGATATAATGTGTTATTGTTGTAGGCAGTAAAACGGTTGATTCTCCCAACACCAAAGAATATGTCTAAATCACCATCAAGGTCGTAGTCAAAGAATTGACATGCCCAATTTACAGCAACGAATGAGCCAGCTGAGCCCTCATCACGGAACCCTAGGTCACGGCTTCTCTCACTGAATGAATTCCCATCTTCGTTTTCCCAAAGGTAGTTTGGCCCAAAGTTTGAGTGACATAGGTCAAGGTCCCCATCTCCATCCCAATCACCCGCGTGCGCCCCCATACCAGTACCTGGTAGGTCCATGCCCAGTTCTTTTGTCATCACAGTGAAAGTACCGTCGTGATTGTTGTGATATATTGGTGACATCCCGAAGTCAGAAGCGATGTAGAGATCTTCCCAGCCATCGCCATCATAGTCAAACCATACTCCAGCAAAGGATAACCCCGTCCCTCGGTGATCTGCTGAAGCGATAAGTGCCATTGTTGATGGGTTTGATGGGCTAGGTTGGTCCATTCTGTACAGCCCCGAAAGGAAAAATTGATTTGGTGAATCTGAGACTTCACTTTGGCCGCTAACACCAGCGATTTTCGTGACATCACTGAATTCTATTTCTCCGTCTCCATCAACATCTCCATCATTACGATAGAGAAAGTTGGTTTCTGTGCGCGCCCAGTATAATTCCTCGTCAACAATTCCTAGATTCATTGAGTACAGGTCAACATCGCCGTCATGGTCATAGTCAGCCCAAATTGCAGTTGTGCTGTGGCCATAATTCGCTACTCCGCTGACAAAAATCACTTCAGGAGGATTTCCATCGTCGTAACCTTCTCCTCCATTGGTAATACTGACAGATGAAATTTCACCATCAACGGTGACGATAACTTCAGCCATCGCACCATTTCCGTTGATATCACGGAAATAAATCGCTGGAGCAAGTCCACCAGTTGTTGCATAGCCTGAGCCGCTGTTTTGCATTACGACTTCGGTGATGATTCCATTGACCACTACGGCATTAGCCTGAGCATCTTGACCAGCGCCTGTTTTTGCAGTGACATCAGTAAACTGGCAATTCCCATTATTTTTGAAGAGAATATTTCTCTCTCCAGAATCTAAGTTTTCGACATTAGATTCACCAAAAGCGCTGAGATAAACATCTTTGTCACCATCATTATCGTAATCAGCCCAAGATGATCCTATTACAGTTGTATTTTGTAAATTCAATCCAGATTCTTCGGACCAATCAGTGAAGGTGCCATCTCCATTGTTTAACATGAATTGAATTGAACCAGATTCAAATTCTAAATTTTCGTAAGAAAGATGGTCAAATCTTGCTGTTATCATGACATCCATATCACCATCTTGGTCACAATCATCTACCGAAATTCCCGGACCATAACTAGCCCAATTTGTTAGTGGGCCGGTGTTAACAATACTCATGCCACTTGCTTCGGAAACATCAGTGAAGGTTACCATCGTTTCCGTTTGTACACCTTGTGAATGCGCAAGTACAGGAGATGGTAGTGCTGAGAGAAGAGTTGTAATAGTCAACATCGCAAGAATTATTGCAATTTTTTTAGATTTTTTAATTTGATTTGTTGCCACATCACTCGCCTCCAATGATACATCCCTTCAGTACGACGCACATTGGTTTCACCTATGAAATATACGGCGAAATTTTAATCAACGAACTAGATTAAATTTAAGCCACTTCTTTAGAACAAAGTTCTAACGACAAATAGGATTCGTGAGAATCGGTAGAGATATGCATCCACCAATTGGTTTCCAAAAGAGTGTGAGCGGTTTCACTGCAACCCGCCTCTTTGTGCAGGTGGCTGCATTCTTGCTTTTGTCAGTCTCGATTTCTCTTCCATCAGCAGCAACACCAGTCGCCAAAGAAGAGTCGAGTGTATTTGCATCCGATGAGGAAATGGCACCACAAGTAATTCGAAATAATGACGGTAGTGGCAATAATATTGCCAACAGTGATTGGGGTGCGATTAACAGCCAAATCAATCGATTAACTCCACAATCTTTCAATGATAGTATCTCAGAAATGGCCCATCCCGAATACGAAAATCCACGAATTATATCCAATCAAGTATGTGTGGAATCTATTGCAACACCAAGTTCACTTGGTCTTTCAAACATGAATGTACTTTGGTCTGAATTCATTAACAACGATATACAACTCACATCTCATCAAGATTCTTCACATGAAGGCGGCATGGAAGAGGCACATATTTCGATTCCGATTGATGATGAAATCATGAATCCCGGTAGCGTAGAAGATTCACGAATCAAATATTTACGAACTGAATTTATTTCTAGTACTGGCGATAGTGAAGAGAACCCTAGAGAATATCCAAATGAGGTGAGTAGTTGGATTGATGGTGGTTCAATTTATTCTTCTAGTGTAGAGTTTCAAGATTATCTCCGCAGTGGTGAAGGAGGGCATCTTAAAGTGACAGATGTTGATGGTTGGGACATGGTTCCAGGGCGCGTGACAGAATACGTAGAGAGTACTACGGGGGATAATCCAAATCTCCAATTTTTCACAGGTGATTCAAGAAACCTTGAGAATATTGGTCTCACTTCCCTTCAAGTATTATTCATTAGAGAACACAACCGGCTAGCAGATGGTTTGAGCGAGCGCCATTCTGATTGGAATGATGAGCAGATATTTCAGCGCGCTAAGAAACTAGTTCAGGCTGAAATTCAGGCAATTACATACAACGAGTATCTTCCGTCAATTGGAATTGATTTGGATAATTATTCCGGTTATAATTCAACTATTAATCCACAATTAAGTAATGAATATATCTTGTTAGCAGCATTTGCAACAGGTAGTCAGATGGCTGATGGTTGGTTGCAATTTGATGAAGGACTCAACGAAACATCGAATGGCCATTTGGATTTGAGAGATGGCTTTTGGACGACATCCTCGTTAATTGAGGCTGGTGGAATAGATTCTACAATTCGTGGTGCTGCATACGATACTCAAAGAGAAATGGATGTGGCAGTTATTCCAAGTCTTCGTAACTTGATGAGTGGGGCAATGTGGGGTGGCTGGATGGATGATTGTGCGATGGATATCCAACGCGGTCGTGACCGCGGTCTCACAGATTACAATTCATTGAGAGAAGGTCTTGGGCTTGAAAGAGTCACGGATTTTAGTGATATTAGTTCAGATGTTGATGCACAACAAAAACTAGCTTTGGCGTATTCAGATGTTGATAGCATTGATGCATATATTGGTGTAATGGCTGAAGACAGACTAGCATCATCAATCTATGGTGAAACCCAACAGATGTTGGTTTTGAATCAGTTTCAAAGGATTCGAGATGGAGATCGGTTTTGGTATGAGAATGATGCAGAATTAAACTCGTTAACCACTGAATTAAATTCCCTTCGGTTGTCTGATATTATTCTTAGAAATACAGAAGTTGAATCAATTCAATGCGAAGTATTCATGGCTGAAAGTGATGCGAACAGTTTTCAATGCAACCTTGCCAACCTAGAGGTGATACAAATTTCCGGAGGGGGTGCCGGAGAAACATCAACTGATATGAGTACCTATATTGGTGCAGTGATAGTATTAATTCTGATAGCAGTAGCAACATTATCAAGAAAAGAATCAGTAAACCCAGAAGCAAAAGAAATCAAGGAGGAAGAATGATGCCAAGAAATTTTGAATCAATTAATTCAGAACTAAACCGTAGTAGATTTGCTCTATTGACGGTGACACTTTTCATGCTTTCAGGATTAGCAGCAGTTTCGGCTTCAACTATTGAGAAGGAGGATGGTGCTACGACCTATGCCTCAGTTGATGAGTCAGCAATGAATTCTGCAACTCAGTATGGATATGATGGCTCAGGAGTAAATATCGGCCATCCCGGATACGGTGAAGCAGGGTCGCAAATTTCGCGATTTTCTGAAAGATATAACACAACTGATGGTGTAAATCTAACCTTTTGGGACCGCTCAGACGTTCCTAATCCACGTGGAATTAGTAATTCATTATGTCAAGAAGATCAACCTCATCCCGATTCACAAGGGTTGTCTGACTACAACTGGTTATGGGGGCAGTTCATCACCCATGAGATTGACCATACGACTACTCAAGATGGTAGAACACCAGACCAAGACCAACCTGATACAGCATATATTCCAATTTCCGAAGATGATGAATGGATGGGATACCCTGGTGGGTTACAAATGAGATTTTTCCGCTCGTTGGTGGTTAACGGCACCGGCAATGGCGACCCCCTAAATCAAAGAGAACACCCTAACACCATTACAACTTGGATCGATGGTTCAGTGGTTTACGGTAGTGATGCAGCAAGGGCAGATTGGTTACGTGAAAACCGCGATGGTAGGATGAAGGTTAGTGACTTTGAGGAAGGTGACTTGCTTCCCCAAGCAAACTATGCTGAAGACCCAACTACTCCGGGCATGTCATTTGCTGGCTTCAATTTCTCAAATTCATTCGTTGCAGGAGATGGCAGAGCGAATGAGCACGTTGCATTACTTTCTATGCAAACTCTGTTTGTTCGGGAACACAACCGTTTAGCTGGTGAAATTCTAGATAGAAATCCAGACTGGTCAGATGAACAGATTTACCAATATGCGAGGCACATAAACATTGGATTGATTGAGTCAATTACTTACAATGAATTTTTGCCATCTCTAGGGATTGAATTAGACCCATACAATGGATATAATCCAACAATTGATCCGACAATTTCCAATGAGTTTGCTACAGTTGCATTCCGTATGGGGCACAGCCAAATTGGAAGTACGATGTTCAGACTGAATGAGACAAGAATGCCTTCTTCTCAGGGCCACCTTACTCTTAGAGAGGGATTCTTTGATGTTAGCCCAATTACTGAAGGGGGTGGAATTGGACCTATATTACGTGGTCTTGCCTACAATGTACAACCAGAAAATGATTTGATGTTCGTTGAAGATTTACGAAATCAGATGTTTGGCCCACCTGGAGCAGGCGGGATGGATTTGTGTGCTATTGACATTCAGCGAGGTCGAGACCATGGGGTTCCAGATTTCAATACTGTTCGTGAGGCATTTGGTTTAGCAAGATATACTGATTGGAGCGATTTCACAAGTGATAATGCCACTATTGAAGCATTAAACAGCACATATCCAGATGTTGACAGTGTTGACGCATTCATCGGCATGTTGGCAGAAGACCACGTTGAAAATTCAGCCCTCGGTGAAACGATGCATGTCATCATTAAGGAGCAATTCGGGAGATTGAGAGATGGTGACCGCCTCTATTACGGCTCAGAATTTTCAGAATTGGCGGACATTCAAGACCAAATCAATAGTACAACATTAGCCGATATTATCCTCAGAAATACGGAGATTGAGAGAATTCAGTGTAATGTGTTCTTTTCCGAGCAAGTCCTTGATGAAATGGATTGTAGTTTGCAAAATAAAGACATCACAAGCGACGGTTCTAACAATAATAACGAGCCATTTGCATCCACAGGTGGCGCTGATATAATCACCTATACAGTGCCATTATTGTTGATAATTTTAGTTTTGGTTTTAGCGAATACACAGAGCACCACAGCAAATGTATCTGAGAAGAAAGGAAAGGCAGAAAAGCCAATTTTGAATGAAGACGAAAACGGGTCACAGTCAATCCTTTCTTACCGATTAAACTAAGAAAATCTTGATGATGGATAACGATTTATCCATAACATCAGGAAACAATTCTGCTTGATAGTTGGTAAAATCATTGAACCAACTCGGTTATGGGTGCAATCCTGTTCTCAGGAGACGACATGAACCGAGTTGTTGGCTACCGGTTGTTAGCGCTTGTAGCGGTGTTAGGCGTTGTAGTAACGGCTTACAATAGCGCCCTTCTGATTGATTATTTCACTCCTGAGGAGGAGCAACCAGTCAATGAAGAAGATAATTTCGCAGCAGAAATGACGGCAGCAGATGATGGCGGTGATGCAGATGATAGCAGTGGCGCTGCACCAGAATCAGCGGATTCTAGAAATGATGATCCGGTTGCTGGGGACGAAGCAGGTGGAATAGCCCCTGTGGGTTTCACTTCAATCATTGCAGCACTACTTTTAGCCCTTGTAACCGTTGGTTTGGTCGGTTCACTTGGAGTAGGAGTACTCGTCAGCGAGGGTGTCAAGACAGGTCTTGTTTTGGCTTTAGCCGGACCACTATTAGCGAAACTTCACGGTAAAGAAAAGGATGTTCAGACACGCGGGCGAATTGAGGGTTATGTTGAGGCACACCCTGGAATACATTTCTCGGCACTTCGCGATGCTCTCACACTAGCAAATGGCGTTACTGCCCATCATTTACATCAATTGGAAAAGGCTGGTGAATTGATTTCTTGGCAAGATGGTAGGCGTAGAAGATATGCTGTTTCAGGCACAGACCCAAAGAAACTGTATGAGTTGGAGAGCCCGGTGACAGGAATGCAAAGAGCGATTCTGGAGGTGCTATCTGGTGCAGGGGATTTGGGGATTTCAACTGTTGAAATCAGAACAAAATTGGAAGCGTCAAAACAATTGATGGCTTATCACTTGAAGCAATTGCAAGAACGAGAGTTAATCGATAAGGAGGGAAAGGGTCGTAAAGCGACTTGGCAACTTTCTGTTCTTGGTCATGGACAACTCTCTGCAGTTCGTGAATCGGCGTTATCGTGATATGTGATAAGGCCCCCCTTTGACGCGTCAGTATGGCTTGGAATTCGGAGACCCCCAGAATCGCGGCTAGTAAATTGTTAGTGATTTGCTTCATATTACTGTCAATGCCTTGGATGAATGTGTCTGCAGATTCAGACCCTTATGTTGAGATGGTAGTCACGCCACAGCAGGAATATTACGATGTTTCTGATAATGTTACACTTCAACAATCAGTGCGTTTTGAAATCAGTGCCCACGATACCAATGAGAGTGACTCGTATCAAATCAAAATATCACTTTATGAGGAATATGATATCTATGGGGTTGATAACAGGGTTAACTCTGCAATTTACAATAATCTTGATATCTCAATTTCACTCTCTAATTTGTCTTCAGAATGGTTCAACAATACAAATTATTCTATTTTTGCTGAATTGTTAGAAAGGGAATCAGGCGAAGATGATTTTCAATTAATTGATACGGTATCATATTCTTTTACAGTAGGTAAAACTCCTAAGGTAGAACCAGACCCAACCTTAGCGAATCTTGAAATTTCATGTGATGAGGGTTGGCAAATCACACAAAACGAGACACGTTTAGTATACAGAGACCAAACTTTCGTCCTTCAATGCACTGCTCAGAATAATAATGCTGTAAGGGTCGTACCAGCATATATTTTGACTCAACATCAAGATGCTGGAATAGTGTTTGAAATCAATGTAGAAGATCCATCAATCATGGGAAATGGTTCTACAACTAACTTTACTTTGGAGCCCAGTGATTGGAATCTAAGCATGAAAATACCGAATGGTTCAGTTTCAGTACAAATTAATGTCAGCTCTGATGGTTGGCAGAGTAATGAGACAAATTTTGAAATTAATTATACCATCGTACAAGAAATTCCTGATACCCCTTCTGAACCTGTAATAATTTTAGGTTGTACGGATATAACGGCCACCAATTTTGATCCGGATGCAACCGATGATGATGGTAGTTGTGAGTATCCTCCACCGATCCCTCCCTCTTGCCCGATGTGTAATTTCACGTATCAAATTCCCAGCCAAGTTTCTGTAGATACTCCTGCTACATTTTCTGCTAATGCAACCTTGACTGATGGGTGGGATTACTATGGTGGTGCTACAATATCTTGGGGCTTTGTTGGAATAATTGTCAATGGTGCCGAAGTTGAGCATACATACACCAGCGTACCTACTGGTGGAACAACTAATGTGACAATTTGTGTTCAATTCATCAGTGGCCCAGAGAATTGTCAGGAAGAGATGATTACGGTTAATCTGTCACTTGCAGGATATATTTCTCATTCAAGTCAACTTGAGCCTCTATCGACTGATGCGGTAGGTGCAGTACATTTCACAATCGAGGTTTGGGGTGGGCTGGCACCTTACTCTTACGAATGGCAATTTGCTGATGGTACGACATCAACAAACCAGTCTTTCGTGCATGAGTTCTTTGAAACAGGAATGCACAATGTGTCATTAGAAATTCAAGATGCACGAGGAGATACCATCAATTTAGGCTCTCAAGTTGAGATGATTGTTGTGGATGAAAATGAGGGAGAGGGGACCAATATTGATGATATCCAAGAACTACCAATCGGCCCCGATCCATTTGGAATTGTTTTCACAGGAGGAGGGGCGATTTTCTTGTCAAGTTTAATTTATTCTAATGGTAAGAAAAAGCGTAATGAAATACTAAAGAAAGGTCAACTTCTTGCTCAGCAATCATCTTCATCTGTTGAGGATTCTTATTGGAATGACTCCATCAAATAGTCATAATTAGATTCAATTTATTCCACTCTGTTCTCCATCTACAGTGAAATATTCATTTCTAAAGGTAAAATCAATGAACCAAGTCTCTTAATGTAGGGTGTGCCATGGGAGAATCATGGCAAGAACACCTGTGATGGTTCTGATTGTGCTCGCTTCGATGCTTTTAGCGGGCTGTCTTGGTACAATAAAAAACCCAATTAATGATGAGGATGAAGAAAATATGGAGTGGATATCTCCAGAGTTACTACTCGGTAATCGTGTCCGTTCATCTCCGGTATTGAACCACTATGATGGCTGTGCGGAACTTGAAGAAGATTTACGCAATTCTCTTGCGGAAGAGATGATGGTTGGACTTGACCAAGCATCTTACTGGCATTGGAATTCCTGGGGATTCCGTGGTGGTATGATGGAAGATGACATGGTGATGGATGGCGCAGTAGCTGAAATGGCTGGTGATGGGGATAGCAACCAAGCAATGGATAGTTCATCCCCTCCAAGCAGTTCTGGGTCAGGAGACCGAGAAGGCGAATATTCAGAGACAAATAATCAAGAAGAGGGTGTTGATGAAGCAGATTTCCTCAAGACCGATGGTTACCATATCTACATGATTAACAACGGCCAGTTAGTGATATTGGGTGTTCCTGAGTTTGGAAACGTGACCCTTGAATCAAACATGACATTGGAGGGCTCTCCAATGCAGATGCTTGTGAATGGAAATCAACTCGTAATCATCTCTTATGTTTCTTACTGGAATCTACCTTCTGATGATCCAGTTCGAGTTGCTATGATGGCAGATACAGCTGATGGTGACAGCCTATACTCATACTATCGATACAGCAACAAGGTGAAATTTACAGTCATGAACATCACCAACCGTTCAGACCCACAAATTGACCGTGAACTCTACCTTGATGGCTCCTACCAGACCTCAAGGCTTGTTGATGGTACACTTCGAGCAGTGACACATTCATACGCGCAACTACAGGGATTGCGTACTTACCCAACCCTTCCTGATACTTACTGGGATATTGACTACGATGACCCAGACCGACAAGATGTCTGGAATACGAGCGTTGATGAAGCAATTGCGTACAATCTTGAGGTAATTGCTGGTCTGACATTAGCAGATTTCTCTCCAAGAATGCATGAGCGAATGGCTGACGGAACAGTTGTTGAACAATCAACAGTAAGCGCAACTTGTGAAGAATTTTCTGCAGCAGCAGATTCGGTAGGACGCGGATTTACAACTATCATGACCATTGAATTGTTTGGCGACATGGTTGAATACGAACTAGACCATATTTCATCCTCTTGGGTTGAAGTTTATGCAAGCGAAGATATGCTAATTCTTGCAGAACCAGCCAACGATTGGTGGTGGTACTGGAGAAATGATGCCTTTGAGGAGGCAACAAATATTCACGCTTTCGATATCTCTGATGGTGGAATTACAACCTACATCGGCTCAGGCCGAGTCACTGGAACTGTCAACGACCAGTTCTCGCTCTCAGAGTACAACGGCACCATCCGAGTTGCTACAACTCAGGACATTTGGGGTCGCTGGTGGCTCGATGGTGAAGATTGGGCTGGCCCAACTAACGATGTCTATGTTCTTGCACCAGATGAGAACGGTGGCGATGAACTACTACAGATAGGCCATGTCGGTGGTATTGCTACAGGCGAGACCATCTGGTCTTGTCGTTTCATCGGTGAGAAGGGATACCTTGTCACATTCAGAAACATGGACCCACTATGGACAATTGACCTTTCAGACCCAACCGATCCAAGAGTGATTGGTGAGTTAGAGGTCCCAGGTGTGTCAACCTACATTCACCCACTTGGTGAAGACCATCTCTTGACTATCGGTATTGCCGGTGGCGAGAATGGATTAGGATTAGACTGGGGTAATACGCAGATTTCCTTGTTTGATGTCTCAAACTTCTCTGACCCTACATTGGCATCAGCTTTGCAACTTGCTCCAATAGACCGGAACAGTGAGGATTGGTGGAGTTGGTCATGGTCGTACAGTGAGGCAACCTACGAGCACAAGGCGTTCACCTACTGGGCACCTGCTGAATTATTGGCAATACCTCTCTCAACCTATCGCTACACCTACGACGAGGTGACAATTGATGGGCGGAAATACTCTTACAGTGGTTACGAATATGTTACTCAATTGGTACTTGTCAAGGTTGATGCTGAGAATAACACACTTTCCAAGTACGGTACGATAGACCATTCTGACTTCTACAATGGAGATAGTGGTCTACGTGAATCCTACTACTATGGTAGTCCAAATGTTAGGCGCTCCATCTTCATGGGTGATTACGTCTATGCATTCTCTGCTGAAGGCGTGACTGTAACTAATTACAGTACAATGGCGCTTTCAGACTCAGTGGCCCTTCCTGAGATGGTTAATGCCCCAAGTTATTGGGGATGGGAAGATGATACGGTGCGTACTGATGAAGAGGTCAGTGAAGATGGCGATGAAGGTTCAAGCAGTGGAAGTTCAGAAGCATCATCAGACCCAGATAGAGCCTGAGTTTCAGAATTTGAGGGCTATTCCGGCTTCGCCGGCTTCACACAAAGGCTCGCCGCGCAGCGAGCCACCAATACCTCGTCCATGAACTGGAATCCCACCAACTACAGTCAGTTGTGGGAATCCAGTCAACTCCATGCCAGCAAGAGGAGTCCAGCCGACATTAGTCCAAGTATCTGCATCTTGGATGGTGTGAGAGTTTTCCAAGTCAACAAGCACTAAGTCGCCGTCAAATCCTTCCTCAAGACGACCCTTGTTTTTCATGCCATAAACTCGGGCTGGTCCTTCACACATCCAGCGTGTGACGTCTGAGATAGAGCACTTTCCATCCAGCGCGTGGGTGAGCATCAGGGGGAGGGATGTTTCTACTCCGGGCATGCCAGAGTGGGCGGTAGGGAATCCTAGTGCCTTGTTCTCTAATGTGTGAGGGGCGTGGTCAGTTGCAATGCAGTCAATGGTTCCATCCTTGAGTCGACGCCATAGGGTATCACGGTCTTCTGTGTAGTGAATCGGGGGATTCATCTGCAAACGGGTGCCAATTTTTTCTACATCATCTTGGTCAAATGTAAGGTGCTGAGGGCACACTTCCGTGGTTACCAAATCACCTTTGTTTTGTGCTAGCCAATCTGCTTCAACACCTGTTGTGAGATGCAAAACGTGTAACTTGTGGCCGTGGTCTTTGGCCAGTTTGGTGGCTCTTTTTGTCGCCAAAAGTGCGCACTCGTGATCTCTCCATTCTGCATGGGCTGCGATGTCTGTGCGGTCTTGGAACTCTGGCCAACGAGCGTTGAGGCGGTCCTCATCCTCAGCGTGTACAGCGATGATTCCACCTGTGTTAGCAAAGATGTTCTCAAGATGTTCTTGTTGGTGAACTAGAAGGTCGCCAGTTGATGAGCCCATGAATACCTTGATTCCACAGATTCCATCAGTTGGTGAAGGCGCTTCTGCAGTTCCTACAGCATCTTGTAGGTCTGCAACGTTATTTGGTGTAGCGCCGATAAAGAATCCGTAGTTGGTGACTGCTGTTGCTGCTGCGGAGTCAATTTTTGCTTGCATAGCAGCCAAACTAGTAGCGGCAGGGTTGTTGTTTGGCATATCAAAGAATGATGTCACACCTCCTGCAGCAGCAGCTCTAGAACCTGAACCGATGGTTTCTTTCTCAGGGTTGCCAGGTTCTCTGAAATGGACTTGAGGATCGATTGCTCCAGGCATGAGATGTAGGCCTTCACCCTCAACTAGCATCTCATCTCCATTAGGGACTAGACCTCCACCAATAGCGATTGATTCTATCTTGCCTGCGACTACTCGTAAATCGCCAGAAACGATGCGGTCAGGGAGCACTATTTCAGCGCCGCGAATCAACATAGAACCGCCACTCATCTGCTCCCTCGCCCCTTCAACGGGTAGAGCAGCCATTGATGATTCCGCCGGTTTACTTCCAACTTTGTGCGCAGATACATAAAGCGGGATTCTATGCAAATGAACAGCAAGAGTTGGTATAATGAGAAAAAGAGACCTGATTTTTACTGGGATGGCATCAGGAGCTTCAGTAGGATTCCTAATTTCTTTAAACGGCTTTTTTGAAATCGGATTCGGGTCTTTTGGAGGCTTTCTAGCCTATGTTTTTGGCTCCATCCTTTTATCCGCATTTGGTGTCAAAATTATCTCGCAGAAGATAGGATGTTGTGAACCAAGTTTGAAACATCTGATTCCAGTATCTTTCCTTACTTTTTTCATGCCTGTATTAGGGCCAGCCATTGGAGGGAATGGTCATTATGACTATGTTGCTTTTGTCACTGGGTTCGGTGTCATTGGGGGTGCCTTCTGGAGCCTACCATACGTACTTTGGGCATTGATCAAAAAAACAGATTCTTCCGAAAATGAAGAGGAATAATTGGTAGCGCCTGGTAGATTTGAACTACCGGTCTCCGGGTTATGAGCCCGACGAGATGACCTGACTACTCCAAAGCGCTGACCCCTCGGGAACGCCACCCCTATTTCAATACAATTCTATGTGAGTGAGTTGAGTGATGTGCGAAGTAATTTGTTTGCGTGTGTCGTCGTTGCCTTTTTGTTAGATGAGCCCCCCCGTAGGTGCGATGGCACACGTGATAAGTACGGGTCTAGGTAGGCGAGTATTGCCGAGCATAGCCTTGATGATGCTTCTATTACTCTCTCCAATGGCCGGATGCTTGGGCGGTGATGATGAGAAAAAACCAAGCAAGGTTCACGTTATTTGGGGTGCAGATGCAACTGCTGGCACCATTCTTCACATCATGGCTCCGAATTCTCAAAATACGACACAATCGCTAGATGAGGCTGAATTTACCTTTGATTTCAATGAGACTTACAGCGAAGAGGGAGATATTTCCACCTTTTGGGTTGACCCGGGCAATGGTGACGCAGTAGTTGAGATTAATGCTGCAGATATGTCAACAGTCACTGTTTCTTACGACAAGCATGGAATTTACCGAGCGACTCTTGGGGCAAATGATTCTGAGGGTAATTCCGGAGAAGTAGAGGTTCTTTTGCGGGTTGAGTATGAGTTACACTATGACAATACC
>DUDF01000112.1:1218-2436 GCA_012959435.1 Candidatus Poseidoniales archaeon | reverse complement strand
CTGTCATACGGCTAGGAATCGCGTGAGGGTTGATAATTAAGTCAGGTACAACTCCATCAACAGTGAATGGCATGTCTTCTTGATCGACCAAACGTCCAACAACACCTTTCTGACCGTGTCTAGAGGAGAATTTGTCTCCTAATTCGGGGATACGGTGTTGGCGTAGAACGATTCTGACTAAACGACCAGCATCTAGACTCTCAGTTACGAACAAATGGTCAACATGACCACTCTCACCATGCCTTACATGCATGCTTGATTCTTGACGATATTGGCCCATCATGAAAGCACCATGACCTTCTTCAAGGAATCTTGGGGGACTTGTTTTCCCTACCAATACAGCTGGGTCATCATCTCTCTTTCCAGAAAGCATAGTCTCGGGGTGAGGCAATCCATCGTACTCTAAGTGAGCGTACTCTTTACTGTCCTTGCGTCCTTTGACTTCATCCTGACCAGCACCTGGGATTTGAATCTCCTCTTCTTGGCCACCGGGGAATCTCTTGCGCTCAGCATTGTATGTTCTAACGAAACTTGAACGACCAAGGGCTCTCTCAATTGATGCGCGATTCATGATGACCGCGTCTTGCATATTGTAGCCGTGATGACTTAGAATTGCAACGATGTAATTCTGACCACCTGGACGAGCCACGAAGTTTGTTGATTCCATCGATTGAGTTTGCACGATGGAACGTTGTGGGTAGTCAAGAATGTGCATTCTTGTGTCTGGGCGTACGCGGTGATTACTCGCTGGTAGACCAAGAGATTGCTTGACCATTGCAGTTCCACCAGTAACACGAGGTGTTGAGTTATGCTCAGGGAACGGAACTAGGCTAGCACAAACACCCAAAATCAACTGAGGGTCGATTTCAACGTGAGTATAGACTAGAACATCTCCGGATTTCTTTTCTTTGCGACGAAGTTTGTCAACATCCTCTTGGAAATAGTTTAGTGGGCAAGTGAATTTCTCAGTAACCCATGTACCGTTTGACAACTGAATTTCTGCCTCTAATTCGGCTTCTGTAATATCAAATTCACCGAGGTTCGTCCAAGTAACTTTTGCTGGGTTGATTGGGCGTTGGTGTTTTGGGGAAAGCGTTGGTAGGTCGTAAGCTCGTGGCGCCACTAGAAGATCTTCTTCCTCTTCTGCGTCAACCCACTCAACTACTCCCTCATTAACGAGGTCTTTGAAATTCATCTCACGTTCTGCGAGGGCAACCA
>DUDF01000112.1:0-1095 GCA_012959435.1 Candidatus Poseidoniales archaeon | reverse complement strand
GAAGATATCACGATTTACTGAATCGTGGCGGATGCTCACTTCTGAGCGTATCCTGCCATTTCTTCTACGACGCTTGAAGTGAGTAACCAAACGGTGGGGATTCTTGTGCAAACCAAAGATATCACCGTTCACGTGAATACGAGAACCTGATGACCAATCCTCTGGCTCAATAACATTAGCTTCTTTGAGTAATTCTTTGACATCGTCTTCAGAAACTGCTTCTGAGACGTCAATCATTTGTGCTGCGTTCTTTACCAAACCACAGTTCTGACCCTCAGGGGTTTCGTTAGGGCAAAGTCGTCCCCATTGTGTGGGGTGAAGATCTCGAGCCTCGAAATGAGGTTGGCTTCTAACAAGTGGGCTAGTTACACGACGCATATGCGATAGAGCAGAGATGAAAGTGGTTCGGTCAAGCAATTGGCTAACACCAGTTCTGCCACCTACCCAGTTTCCTGTAGCAAGTGCGTGCATGATTTTCGAAGTCAGGACATCAGGTCGCAAACAACTGTTGATTTTTAGTTCGCGTTTTCGGTTGTGGTGACGTTCAAGTTGGTACTTGAGGTCACGAGCTAATTGAGTCATGCTGACTCGGAATAAATCTTCAATTAAATCGCCAGCAAGACGAACACGCTTGTTTGCGTAGTGATCCTTGTCATTTGGCTTACCTTGAGTAATTGCCATTTCCAAAACTTGGCGAACAATTCTACCAAGGAAAACCGCTTTCTTCAAGCGGTGTTCCGGCTGGTCTCCAAGATGAGGCAGTAATTCCTTATCCATCAGATTGTTAACACGCTGCTCACGATATTCTTTTTGCTGACCAGCGGCGAATTTCTTCTCCAACCATGCAAGTGCTTCTTCATTGGTTTCAACGCCATAAGCATCTTTTGTATCCAAATCACGAACGTGATTGATGTTTGCTACAACATATTTGAAAGCATCTTTATGACCTGCAATAGATGCGAATATTTCCTCATCAGAATCAATTCCAAGTGCTCTCATAAGTAGAACTGCTGGGATAACTTGAGCGCCAGCACTGCTGATTTTTACCATCAACATTCCATCTTTTCTCTTTTCGACTGTAAGTGGCTTTCGAAC
>DUDF01000111.1 GCA_012959435.1 Candidatus Poseidoniales archaeon | reverse complement strand
CACCTATGTCAATTTAGACATGTTTGCCCTAAACTGGCCTGTTCCAACCTTTTCATCTCTAGGGTGTGATGAGGATTATTGGACACTCTATCAGTTCACTTCACCGGTTGATGATTGGTCATATTATGAGAATGAGGGTCTTGAAGTCACAGAAGAAATGCAGGCAAATGCAGAGTGGTTTCAGAAGCGTCTCAAGGACATCAATGACAACCTCAGCCATCCAGAGCCTTGGGTCAGCGTCATTGACGACACACTGGGGAATTCAGATCATAAAAATTTCATCTTGGCTGGGCACACTGCGACTTGGATAAGGGGGATGCACCAGAATATATTGGAGGAAGGGGATACCTGTGAGCAGACTCCCAAACACGCACAAACTGACTCAATAACTACGATTAACACGCTTGCGGGCGGACGTACAAATGTTGAGAGCGGGCTACAAACTGGACTTGACATAGTTGCGCTACACGCTTGGTGGGACTGGGACCTTAATGCTACAAACGAAACTGATGACGGATTAGATGTGCAGGGCTCCACCTCTGGTGGATTCTCACTTGGCTCACTTGCACTCATCTTGGTGGCCATTGCCCTAGCCCTCTTTGTATTCCTTTTCTACCATCCGAAATCGTCACGTGATGATGAGGAGGGAATCAGACGGCGTGACATTGGCGAGGATGGTAATTTCAGAGCCCTCTGGTTCGTGCTTTTCTACCTTGGATTCTCTATGCCGTTCGCCTTCCTTGGCTATTGGGGTCGCACACTAGGGATGGCCGAATTTGGTTTGGATAAGTATACTGTTGCAGCCATGTTTATGGTTGTCCAAATACCATTCTTCCTACGTCCACTTTGGGCCCAACCTGTTGACCGAATGCAGACTCTTCCTTGGGGGAGGAGACGAAGTTGGATGCTGTATGGGACACTGGGGCATCTCGTTTTACTAATGCCGCTCGTGGTGATAGATGTAGGTAGTCAGCCTTGGATATGGATTGCAGTATTGCTGTTGGCTTTAGTGCCTAGATTGTTTGCTGAACAAGCAGTTAGCGCAATGATGGCCGAAAGTGTGCCACTGCTTGGGCGGGCAAATTCAATGATTAATTTAGCATATCGCGGAGGCGGCCATCTTGTCATTCTCCTAATGGGTTGGTGGATTGGTGGCGGAGGTGCATCACCATTCATCTCAGATGGTATTACTGATTTTGCATCTATTCAGGTATTGACTTTCCTGATACTTCTAGTCGTAATGGCTTCTGGCATTGGTATCACTCTGATGATGAAAGAAGGAAAACCACTAGAGAAGGCTGAACAAGCCAGTCCATTCCCTGAAGGAACTCCAATGATGTCAAAGGTTCTAGCAGCTATGCAAACTAAAACGGCATGGCTAGTTCTTCTAGGCTGTCTGCTATTGCCACTTGGTGATGGGTTTGAAGCGTGGTTTTCGGCTTATCTTGTAGAAGTTCAGAATATGGATGGGGCGCAGATAACTCGCTGGTGGAATCTGTTTGCCATAATCAACTATCTCGGTTTGGCAGGTCCTTGGGTTTCAGACCTGTATGGTAGGAAACGAATGCTGAGGCTCTATGCGCTTGGCTCAGTCGTTTGTTATCTCGCACTGGGGGCGTCGATGTTGGTTGGATTACCAGGTATCGTAACTTTGGCCATTTGGGTTCCTACCCTAGTACTCACAGATTGGATGATGTTCACCTTCATCACCACGTGGGCGGACATTGCTGACCCAAGACTTGGAGGGACTCACATGTCTGTTTTCCAGACAGCTCAAGCCCTGTCTGCAACTTTCGTAATGGTTGGGATGGGTGGCTTAATCTTGGCATTCAGTAATGATGCATACTGGCTTTTATTCATGCTCGCAGCAGCAGGTCCTGCTCTAGGTTGGTTCATCTTCAGCAATCTCAAGTTGGGTAAAGAAGAGATAGGAAGCGATTCATGGAGTCCGCCATTTATTCCCCAAGTTGGTGAAATAATCCTTGATGCTGAATTAGAGAATTAGGCAGACTAACCTAATCACCACTCAGCATGAGAACCATCAGGATGATGCCAAAGAGTAGGTGGATGTGGATTCCACGCATCCATGTGTTCTTCAATCAAGTGTTCTTGAACTTCAATCCCTAATCCCGGGCCATTTGGCACTTCAACCATGCCGTCCTCCACTACAAATGGAGTTGCGAGCAGATTGAATGCCCAGTTTGCTCCACCACCAGGGGTTCCACCTCCAGCGGCTCCTCCTAGTGATTGGAATTCTTGGAATGCATGAGCAGGGCTAGCGGCTGCAACCTGCAGTGATGCAGCGAGTTGAATTGGCCCGTAGGGGCAATGGGGTGCGAGAGCGACTTGAGCTGCCTCACACATTGCTCCAATTTCGACTCCAGCCCGAATCCCGCCAACCAAAGAGAGGTCAGGCTGAATGACTGCTGCAACAGGTGAAGGAAATAGGTGGTCAGCAAATTGTCGTTTGCTGAGCAGTCGCTCACCAGTTGCCAAAGGAATTCTCTGTTCAAGGTGTAATTGTTGTAAATCTCTCAAATGATGTACGCTCCCATCAGGAAGGCATGGCTCCTCAACAAATGCTAGGTCAAATGGCTCGAGTAGTGGTAATAATCTGCGGCTTGCAGCCGGTGTTAGTCTACCATGCAGGTCGATTGCCAATTTTGCATCACCAATCGTATCTCTAACCGCTAGAACCGTGTCAAGTATTCCTTGTAATTCGGTATCGGATGGTGTTGTGGTGGTAGGGCCCGCAGGGCTAACCTTGACCATTCCAAGACCTTCATCAAGCGCTGCCTTACCTGATGCGGCAAACTCTTCTGGGTTCCTTCCCCACAAGTTACGATACACAGTTACTTTGTCTCGCACCGGCCCACCTAGTAATTGGTGAACTGGTGCTCCGACCTGCTTACCACGTAAGTCCCAAAGCGCCATTTCAAGAGCACTAATTGCAGTATTGAGAACAGGGCCGTCGCGCCAAAATCTTCCTTTGTGCATTTCCTGTGTTATTCTCTCAATTCCACTAATGTCAGTTCCCGAAACACGCTCACACATTGCTTTCAGTGCAGCCTCCACTTCTTCATGGAGGTCTCCAATGGCTTCGCCCCATCCAACCTCTCCATCACTACTTTCCAATCGGAGAAGAAGCCATCGAGGTGGGCATCGGATTACACTAGCTGACCTGATCTTCATCTCATCACACCCCTTCTTGCCAAAATCTGACTGCTTAGAAAGTCTGCCTCTTCAGCAGTCAGGTTACCACCAAGCCCACAAGCAAAAGCACCGGCATCTAACCAAGTAATCACATCTTCAGGTTTCACCCCTCCTGTGGGCAAAGTGTGTACTTGGCGCAAAGGTCTAGGTAGCTTTTCCAGCATTTCTGGTGACCAGTTTGTGGCTGCTGGATAGAGTTTGACAAGCATAGCCCCAGCAGTATGGGCTTCCCATAATTCACCCGGTGTGGCTGCGCCAGGCACAGCGAGAATATCGTACTCTTCTGCAAGTTGAATGAAACCTTCTGGATTGACTGGTGAAAGGGCAAAATCAGCACCCCATTCAGCAACTGATGGAAGTGCAGTGGGTGGATGCATTACAGTTCCAACACCTAGCATTACTTCATCATCAAGTTGCTCTTTTAGCGTTGCAAAAACTCTAGCTGCATCAGTGCTGTCTAGCGTTACTTCAAGAACTCTAACACCCGCTTGGGCTAATGCTAATCCACGTTCAATAAGGGCATCAGGCTCATCACCACGCAGTATTCCAATGAATCCGGCGCGACTAATTCGCTCAAGATTCCACTCTAGCGACATGACTTCACCTATCCTGCAAGAGGTCAACCGGCCCTTCAATTGATTCCCATCGTGATAGTTCATCTCTGGCCACATTTCCAAGGTCTCCGAAGGTTTGCTGAGTAAGAGCAGCTAGTATGTCACCGCGGCGACAGCAATCATCAGGATTCAATCCTTCAAGTAATCCATCAATGAATCCAGCAAGCCATGAATCACCCCCTCCAAGTGGTTCAACAGGTGAGTGGGTAACTCTCCTTTCTTGGGTTGTTTCCATCCCTCTTGAATGTGCTACTGCACTCCATCTATTCTGCACACCATGCACTTCTTCTTTCCATGTGCATGCTATGTAGGGGAGGTTCCACTTTGCACGAAGAGCCACCAACATTTCCGGGCTATTTTGTCCAGTCAAGGTCAGCAAATTTTCTGGTGATAATACTAGTAAGTGTACCTGTCGTAATCGCGGTTCCACCTCATTCCAAAGTTCTTCGAAAGTACCGAGCGCCTCGCGATGATTCAGGTCTAGGGCTACGAGTGTGCCATCAAGTTCAGCAAATGTCATTGCAGTCGCCCAATTTGCCCTCGGACCTTCTCCAAGAAGCGGCGTAATGCCACTTGTCACAAGCCAGCGGGCACCATTAATTTCTTGGCGCCATTCAATATCGCCGGGTTTTAGATGTGAAAATGCTGAGTTGGCACGATTGTATGACACAGTTTTGTCTTCCTTAATTACTCGATACTCACCGACTGGATGCTCCGAGGTAATTATTGTCAGTTTAACACCGTTTTTGATAGCAGGCTGTGTTATCAGGTCAGCGGATTCATCCGCTGGCAGCGAAGTCACCCATTTCACAGAAGTCCCTAGATTAGCCAATGCACAGGCAACATTGTATTCTGCTCCGCCAGGCGTGATTTGCATCTTTCCATTATCATCTTGAGATTGTCTCAGCATCGCTTCACCGAAGCAGACGACGAGGCTTGTTTGCTCTACCACGCACAGGCCACTAGGGGGCATGGCCTAACATTTTTGCAAGCGCAAGTTCAATGGTGTCAGACTGATTCGGCAGTTCAATGGCAAATGATGATAGCGACCTAGGGGGGTCGTTGATGACGATTGGGTTCCTCGTGGGCATGGCACCTATATGGGCAGAATCAACTTCTACACTTTGGCCGTTATTCATTGTAGGACCAATCATATTTGTCATCGGATTGATTATCAAAGTATCAAAGTCAGGAGATACCATAGGGAGAACATTTGCAGTTGGAATCAATCAGCATTTGCCAACATCAAAAGGAGTAGATTTCCTTGAAAAAATTGTGAATATTGCTGATAACCCTAACACATCTACAATGGCAGTGGGAAAACAACCTGCTGGCACCCATCCATCGATGGGGGGCATACTCTCAACGGAATTTTCATTCCAGAGTGAATCGTACGCTAGTAGTTCGAATCGCGGCGAATTTCAACGGGATTCTTATGATCAATACGGGCAACATGAGCATGAAAGAGTACTGCCTTTGACAGATAGGGACCCGGTTTCAACTTGGTATAATCCCGAGGATGAATGGCAGAATCCTGTTCGCTACTGGTAGTCATTGAAATAGTTCGATAACCGCCTTTCAAGAGCAGGTCATATATTCTATTTTTAGGCTAAATATTGGATATTTCTCGCATATATCCGTGATTAAAGGTAGCCGTTGTCTTGAAGCGTAGGTAGCGAGTCGGTAAATTTGAGGCGTAGAGATGTCGGTTGCTGGAAAGGCTAGAAAAATCACCACCAACACCTTGCAGGAAATGAAGGATGCCGGTGAGAAAATCACCATGCTGACTGCCTATGATTTTTCTCTAGCAAAACTTGTTGACCATGGCGGAGTTGATGTCATTCTAGTAGGCGACTCGGCTTCGAATGTGATGGCAGGAAACGAAACCACAGTCCCTATTACGCTTGACCAGATGATTTACCACGCTCAATGTGTTGTTAGAGCAGTTGACCGTGCACTGATTGTGGTTGACATGCCATTTGGTTCGTACCAAGGTAATTCCAAGTTGGCTCTAGAAAGTGCAATTCGCATTATGAAAGAGAGTGGCGGACACTCAGTAAAACTTGAAGGGGGTGCGGAAATAGTTGACTCTGTAAAGCGCATATTAACAGCAGGGATTCCTGTGATGGGGCATCTCGGCCTTACTCCTCAATCCATTTACAAGTTTGGAACATATACGGTTCGCGCACGTGAAGAAGAAGAAGCGGAGAAACTCATTGCAGATGCAAAGATGCTTGAGGAAGCAGGTTGTTTTGCACTTGTATTAGAGAAAATCCCTGCAGGTCTTGCAACGAAAGTATCCCAAGCAATTTCGATCCCAACAATTGGTATCGGTGCTGGAGCAGGAGTTGATGGCCAAGTTCTAGTTTTGCATGACATGCTTGGGATTACGATGGATTTCAGTCCTCGATTCTTACGCCGATATCTCAATCTTTCAGAACAAATTGAAGGCGCAGTCAGTGAATATGTTGACGATGTAAGAAGTGGCGAATTCCCCAATGAAAGTGAACAATATTAATATGAAAAATTGAGGGCAACACACCATGGAAGAAGAGAGTGTGGTGCGTGGCGAGAATTCAATCAAGGATATTTGGAATAGATTGCCGCTCGTGATGAAAATCGCGGTCGTGGTTGGAGACTTATTTGTATTTGGTTTCCTAATTTATTACTTCACCAGTTGAGTTGGTCAATCCTTTTTCTCCCATCCGATTGGCTCAAAGCTCCATAATGCCGGTTTCCCATCAACATCAAAGTACCACCCTGATTCACCTTCCGTTGTCCCAGGGAGGGGTTTCAGGATTTCACCATCTAATTGAGGTCCAAGACCCGGCACGATATCTTTCGATTCAAAATCGTCGTCTATATCTTCAACCCATGAACCCCATTCAATTTCCTTTGTGAAAGTCTCTTCTTTATCTTCAGAATCTACATCTTCTGTAGATTCAATCTCTGATTTTTCTGGTTCTTCCACATTTTCAATTTCAGTTTCTATCTGTTTGATATCTTCTGTAGGGGGATCAATCACTTCAGGAGTGTCTTGTTCTATTGGCTCTATGTTTTCTTCATTATCTGGAGATGAAAACATGGACAGAGCGTTGCTAAGTGAAGCCGGCTCATCTTCGCCACTATGCTCTTTATTTTCATTCGGGGTTGGCGCAAGGGCATTCAGTGCATCATTCGTAGATAGTGGCTTATTTTCAATCGCTTTAGGATTTGGTTGTGGTGCCGGTTGCAATGCTGTTGCTTCGTTAGCCGCACCAGAAATTCCGGGCGCACCCCAGTTTTTTACTGGGGGTGGTGCCTGAGCTGTGCCGGTTGAGCCAGCGTTCTGCCAACCCGCTTGTGCGGCTGGTTGTTGCCCTGATTGTCCGGGGACATATTGCTGGTCTGAACGCACGAATACACCCAATGTAGGTGCGGCGGAAGATGAATTGGGTGCGATCCCCGTACCGAACATGAATGCCGGTGGTGGTGGGGAAGGAGGTGTAATCATTGTTCTTCTAGGAGTTACCTTTGGTGGGGGAGGTACGCCTAATTCTTTCACAGCCCTCTCATTCTCCTCTTCTTCTTCTTCTTCTAACTCATTTTCATATTCATTTGCTAACTTTTTTACACGTGAATAAACCACAATCAGCACAATTGAAATTAGTAATGCAATTAGAACTGCACCACCAGCCATCACATCCGTGCTACTACCAAATTGTCCGCCAAGTAGAGTTGCTTGAATATCTATGAAACCAGTTCCTTCTGATCCTTCGTAAGTGGCGGTGACAATATGTTGTTCCCCATCATTTTCGAGATAGAGACGCCACCCCAATTCCTCGTCACATTCAGTCCTCCCTGCTGAAGAAGTCATAGTCAAATCACAAATAGGAATTGAAACCCCATTCCCACTTACGTCAAATCCTCTGACTGTGAATAGTACAGATTCCCCCTGCACTCCGCTATCTGAAATGCGCACTTCTAAATGGTCTAGTGGTCCAGGTGTTACGTACACCAAAATGGTGTACTCTTTGTCATTTACGAAGGCGTGCAGTTGAGTCCAATTGACTCCCTCTGCATTGTAAACATAATCGCCAGCCCCTCCGCTAAGATCGATTGAGCCGAAGTTTTCATCAACATCCCAACTTGGATTATATGCGTGCCAATCACCCATTATGTCTAGGCCTTCAACATGTAGTGGAAGGCTTCCACCGGTGACTACAGTCAGATACCAATCACCATTGGTGGTGGTCACATTGATGTCAATTGGTTCAGACCATCCAACCTGTACTCGTATTGATGATGGCCTCCCTCCCGATTCTACCTGGATATTGTGTTGACCTTCTGTAGATGGTGTAAATGTTTTATTGACCGAATCTATTGATTGTTCTCCCGAAGGTCCATCAACAGACCAATTGAATGTCGCATCTGGGATAATGTTTCCATCTAGGTCTGTTGCAATCGGATTCAATTGCAAAACTTCTCCTGTTTTTAAGTTTAAATCATGTCCATCAATAGATATTAGTGAAATCCTTCCTACTCTAACATTTAATATCAATTCATCTGACATGTTGGTATTCCCACTCGCTGGTCCATTGTATTCTGCTCGAACAGTCCAATTTCCAACCAGTGTGCCATCAAATGTGGCATGGCTTCCGTTTCCAGATATCCAAGCATTTGCTTGTGGTGCAAGAGTTGACCAGTTCCCATCAACCTCGAGAAGGTTACCTCGTATATCTGCGATTGACATTGTCAAATCAACCGATTCATCAGAAGTAAGAATGGTCCTATCAACATTCACGACCAAGTCAATACCCATCCCTCGGCTAACATTGACTTCCCAAGATGAGGTAAATCCACCAGTGGTTACAGAAATTGTATGAATTCCAATTGGGCCTGGTGTCCAAACGGCTGCTTGACCAGGTTGAACATGGATTGAAGACCCAGCCGGGATTGTCCAATCTGAACTTGGGACAAACATTGTTCCTGAATTACCTCTGATATCGTATTCTGTAACGGTTAATTGCAGCACTTCATCAGCACTCAAGTTAATCTTGTTACCTGATAGATTAATGCTCTGAGTAGCACCAAGAGTCACAATCACTTGTATTGATGCAGTTACATCTGCTGCACAAGCCCAAACAGTATGATTTCCAATCAAATTAGGGTAGTAAATTGCTTCAGAACCACCTTGGGGTGAGATGCTACCTTTACTAACGCTCCAATCCGGTGTACCACCTAATGGGATGCCACCCGAATTGTACAGAGTGGCGTTGAAAATCCGGCTTTGATCTGCTGGTAAGGTAACTGGACCGGGTGGTAGAATTGTGATGGAATCAGTATTTGCTGGTCCTGAGCAAGTTCGCCCAGAAGCCTCCTCACTATCATTGTTGAATTCATTATGTGATTGGTCACCTAGAATAGGGATGTAGGAAGTCGAAACTATAATCAAAATTGACAGCAAAAATGCAGAGAAATATGTTCTACTCATTTTCAACATCTCCGTCCCATCATCTAACCTGTTTGGTGCCATGTACCATCATCATCAATACCCCAGCGTGATGGATTTCCTTCACCATCTAAGTACCAACCTGCTTCTCCTTGGGTTGTACCTGACATTGCTTTCATTATCCCCTCTTTACGTACATCTGGCTTGCTTGCTTGACTTTCTTGAGGCACAGGCTCCACCACTACCTCTACTACTGTTTCGTGGGTTGGAGTGGGTACTTCATGGACTATTGCCTCAGTCTTTTCATCTTGTTCTTGCGTGATTTCACTGACTGCAATTTCTTCGTTGGATTGTACATCAGGGTTCCTAACGCTCTGGTCATAAACCATTTCGTAGGCAGCAATTTGCTCATCATTCCAGCCTTGAGTTCTGCCCCATTCCCAAACTTGCTCAGTGGTCCATGTGGGTTCATTAATCTCAGTTGCTTGAGTGGTTTGGGTATCCGATGTGTTATTCGTCCACACTTCAGGTTCTGTTTGTTCAATTTGTTGAGGGGTGGTTGCAATTGCAGGTGTTACAGGTTCACTGGGGCTAGCCATTTCTATTGGTGCTGGCTGAACCATTTGAGGCATCTGTTGATATCCCCACTGTTGCTGAGTCATTTGTGGTCGCATTTGAGTGAAGGCTTGGCGAGCAGCTGCTCTTGCTTTCTTTGATGGCTTGTATCCAGCCATTGGGTCAAATGTTTTTTGTGGTTCATCGACTCCGAAATGATGGTCTAAAGCATCTTCCTCTTCTCGGCTCCTAAGCCGTAATCTAGCGATTAGCAGTCCGAACATAACGACGGTTACAGCAATCCCCGCCCATAGACCCGTGGCTAAATTTGAATCACCGAAGGCCCTTAGCGGATCTGCTGTGACATCAATGAAAGCTTCACCCTGGGCCGTTTCATAAACAACACTAATTCTTTGCTGAGAGCCAGAATTCTGAATGACCATCTGCCAAAAATTACCAGTAGAATAGCCAAATTTCCCCGCACTACTTGTCAATTGAACATTGTCTGGGTTTAGTGAAATTTTGTTACCACCATAGTCATAGGCAGTCACTTCAACATCAATGATATCACCAGTCTTAGCACTCTCTTTGGCAATGCTAATCACAATATTAACAACTTCTCCGTGGTGAACAGTTACCGTAAATGAACCATCTGCTAGGCCAGAGTGGAACTGTAAGTTATGGGTGCCGGCTTCAACTCCTCGTAGAAGATATTCACCAGCCCTAGTACCGTTTGCCAAATCCACACTGTTGTGAGGGATAGACCATATTACATCGCTACCGAAGTCGTTACCATCAAGGTCGGTAGCGTTAATTTGAATACTAGTAATATTTCCACTTTCTACGATCACTCCACTAGTTTCTAAGGCTCTAATTGTATGTGCAATCCCTGGTTCAATATCAATTCCTAAAGAGGCGAATACACCTGCTGCTTCCACTTCAATTTCATGGTGCCCAGATAGAACAGGATACCATATCGCCTCATTTGTTCTCATCTCTTCAGTCTTGTCTGTTTGTGAGTTGTGATGAATAAAACTCCAGTTCAATTGAATATCATTTAATTGATTTCCATCTTCATCAAAGAAAGTGGGTTCAAAATCAATCCAACTATCTGCTGATACTTGAGTGCCTTCACCAGCAAGAATAATCTGCGCTAGAGAGCCAGGAATGACTTCCAACACTAAAAAGGTTGAAAAATCATTATTCCCATCATTATATTGGGCTTTGATAGTCCAATTTCCAGCAACCACACCCTCAAATTGAGCACCGTTTTGAATTGGGCTTAACCAAGGAGCAGCTTCAGGTTCTAAAACCAACCAAGTCCCATTTACCTGCCAGCGATTTCCTTTGGAATCTTCCGCTGTAAGAGTCAAAGGTAAAACGTCATCAGCGCTAATCACTTCTGTTTCAGTAGTAATTAAGAGGCGGTTAACCGAACCATGTGTGACTGTAATTGTGATGTTTGACCATTCATCTTCAACATGAACACCGACCTGCCAAACACCTTCTCGTCGTGGTAACCATTCAACACCAGCAGGAGTCATTCTGAAGTTCCCATCTTCTGCACTCCAATTTGAAAGTGGTATTCTTACTGGTACAACATTTCCCATTACATCAAGCCAGTTCACAATTAGAAGAACTGCTTCATCGGCAGGTTGAGAGCCGTTAGGGGCGATTAATTCGATAGAGGATAAAGCACCAGGAGTTACCTCAACATAGGTATGTCCACTTGCTCCACTGGTGCTAGTTGCGTTGATGCGCCATGTTCCAACTTCGCCACCAGTGTAGATACCAACGCCATCAACGTGCCCGCTTCCTACATCCCAACTAATCGAGCCAGCTGCTTGATTTGGAAGTAAATTTCCAAGTCTGTCAGTTACTGTGTAAATGATTGGAATTTGTTCACCTGAGGCAACGGATAAATTGGATTCAATCGTAATGTTCGTTGCTGAGCCAGCTGATACAGTGATATCAGCGGTGGCAAATAACGACTGCCACATTACAGTTACTTGATCGGAACCTACGGTTGTAGGTTGATAATAACCTGTTTCATTTACGATTCCATAATCTGAATACCAAGTCAAAGTAGCACTATCAACGGAGTTACCATTCGCATCAACAAATGTAGAGTTGAATTGGAAAAAGTCATCAATTGTTAATTCAACAGATTTTGTTTCTAGGTCAAGATTGACAGGTGTCCCAGGTTCAACTTGTAATGGCAAGGAGCCAGTAACTCCCGCAATAGTTGCAGTGATTTGTGCAGTGCCTGCAATGTCTGGGGTGAAAAGCCCACCAGAGTCAACTGAACCGGTGTTAGAAGCCCAAGATACCATACCAGCGATAGGATAACCAGTACCGCTTCTAGCTTGGGCTTCTAGGTTGAGAAGGTTATCTGCATCAATACGGTGTGGTAGTTTTGGAAAGACATCAACCCATTCTGTTGTAATGGGTAGGGCACTATTCCCCCAATCGTATGTGACATTGAGGTGAGGTCTTTCAGATGAGAAAACATACTCACTCGAGTGGAAGGTAGCCCATTCTTCCCCCCACGCAGGTCCGGTTAAGAGTACAGATGCGGATGGGTCATTTCCATTGATGTAGCGGTCATAAGCGACTTCGACTGACCTTGTGACATCAATCTCAATCCACCCTTGGGATGTAACCATCACCTCATCAATCAGGCCTCCAGAGTCATCGTTACCAAGTGCTCCTCCAACAGTCCAAGAGTTCCAATCCGTGGTGTCAGCATCCCAACTTTCGTCATAGACTACCCAACTTCGGATTTCTGGTTGTCCACTAAACTGCTTAACATGCAGTGCCAAAGTTGCAGATTGTATAGTCACATTAGTGAATATATTGGCTTGAGATAATTCAATTCCGAATAGTGTATTCCAGCGACTGCTAGCATTCGCTGAGAAGCCAGCCTTCAATTCAGTGTCATTTCCATAATTGTTGGATGGCTGCGCTGCACTCAACCAAGTGTCTTGAATTCCTGAATTTCCTGAACTTCCTACCCAGTAGGAGTTTTCAGCAGAGCCGTTACCAAAATCTGTGTAGTCATCATCATTCGCATAAGGTGGTGCTGATGAATGTAAAATCTCATTATTCTCATTCAAATCGTTATTTTGGGTGATGATTGCCCAAGGGCTAAACACGATGATTGCAATCATCAGGGATATCAGAGGGTTGCGGAACATGGCGTCGCCTCATCTATGAGGAACGCCCTCATTCATCAAATATCCCCCGATTTGTTGCAGAAGGTGTCTCCTAAAGGAGACACCTTGATTGGTAAATGGTGTTAGGCAGTTTTTTGCTTAATCTTCCCAAACTTCCCAATCATCCATGTCGGCAGAACGGTACCACCAGACACCTTTGTCATCTTCCCACCATTCTACGCCATCTTCATCTACCGATATATTTGGATCACTTCCGCTATCATCAGATTCTGATTGAATTTCTTCCTCAACATAGTCGTCTGAAAAGGTATCTCCTATGGTTTCAGGTTCGTCGTATTCACCTTCACTAATGTTGTCATAACCCTCATATTCTTCATAGAATTCATCGTCATCATCATCAGCCCCGGCTTTCTTCAGTAGTACAACCAAGGTGGCAACTATTCCAACCAAGACCAATACAGCAAGTCCACCAAGAATATAGTACAGAGTCCCACCAGCCTCAAAGAATCCGAACATAGTCTGTGCAACTTGCACACGTTCAGAATCATACTTTTCTTGGGCTACAACAGTCACTTCTGATTGTCCCTCATCAAGCATGTAGATTTGCCATTGAGAATTGGAAACCTTAGTGGTGACGTGGAGTTCTCCACCGTGATAGACAGTCGCTTCATCTGGTACTTCAATCTCATTTCCAAATGCATCAAATGCTCGTACATCGATAGTAATGGTTTCTTGTTGGCTAACCGTCAAACTAGGGCTTACGGTCATCTCTAGAGTTTCAAGAGTTGACGGTGTAACGATGACATCCCAAATACCACTCAAACTTGCGTATGTATACTCTAGGCTGTAATTACCTGTTGATGTTCCGTGCCATGAATATTCTCCGACCTCTTCTTCGTTAGTGAAGTCGCTCAGTGGACTACCTGACCAGTCAACATCAATTGCGAAGACGTTACCATCAGAGTCTGCAGCTGATAATTCTATTGAGATGGTAGCACCTGCTACTAAGGTAAAATCACTAGTAGATTTGTAGAGTATTGCTGCCACTCCATGGGTTACCGTGACTTCCACAACGGTCTGATATGGTCCAGACATTGCACAGATTCGCCAGGTTCCTTCTTCTGAAGCATCCCATTCGTAGTCATTGTTCTGTAAGGTTGTAGTCAATTCATTACCCCAGTTAATACAGGCTGGTGGTTGTGTGGTAGGGCTCTCGGCATCCCAAATGAACCAGCGTAATACGTTTGATTCTAGTAGGTTTTCGTTTTGATCCCTAGTAATTGGATTCAATAGTAAAGTCTTATCTGCAGTTATGTTAGTTCCGTGTCCAGTAAGTACAATGCTAGTCAGTGGCCCTTCCTCAACGGTGAATGATTGTGAATCAGTCATTGTCGTATCTCCATTATGCATGTAAGTTGCAGTAACGGTCCATGAGCCAACTGTAACTGCTTCAAATTCTGCATATGCAAGCGAGGCTATCAACCAGCTCTGGTCAGCCATAGATTCATCTATTTCCCAA
>DUDF01000110.1:1433-2468 GCA_012959435.1 Candidatus Poseidoniales archaeon | reverse complement strand
CAATCTATGCTTGCTTTTGGTGGACTTAGTATCATAATTTTCTTCTCGGTAGCAATGTTCCTTGCTATGAGAGCAAAACGTGAAGAAGATACTGAAGGGGAATGGGAAGAGGTCACCTATGACGGGGCCCCTGAACAGGAATTGAAGGGCAAATATGAGGACGATGGGCACGAATATCTTCAATGGCCAACCGGAAGTGAAGATTGGTGGTATCGCAATAATTCCGATTCTCAATGGGCTCCTTGGGAAAAGGACTGAATTTATTTTCAAAATTAAATTGAGGTAGATGAATATGGCCAAGCTAGAGCCTACAAACCGATTGTCAGAATGTACTTCGCCCTACCTTCTTCAACATGCATCAAATCCAGTTGCATGGCAACCTTGGGACGATACATCAATTGAATTGGCTCGTAAATTGGATCGGCCATTGCTGGTCTCAATCGGCTATGCTGCATGCCATTGGTGTCATGTGATGGAGCATGAATCATTTGATGATGAGCAAACTGCCGCCCTGATGAATGAAAAATTAGTTTGCATCAAGGTCGATAGGGAGGAGCGACCTGATGTTGATGCTCTTTACATGGCTGCTTGCCAAGTGATGACTGGTCAAGGCGGCTGGCCTCTCAATGCCTTTCTTGACCCTCATACTCTGAAACCATTCTTTGCTGGTACTTACTTCCCACCCAAACAAGGCTACGGAAGACCGTCGTGGCCTCAGTTAGTTATCGCCATGAGTGATGCTTGGAGTGGGAAACGAGAGGATTTAGTCAATAACTCTGATATGATAATCGAGCACATCAATAAAATGGCAGCCAACTCAAGTGGTGATGAAGTTGACTTACAAGAACTAATTGAGGCTGTGACCGAAGGGTCAATACAACATTCATTGAAATTATTTGACCCACAAAATGGCGGCTTTGGTGGCGCTCCTAAGTTCCCTCACCCGATGGAACTTGAGGCATTACTGAGATATGGCTCTGATGAATCTAGAAAAGCCGTTGAAGTATCACTACGTTATATGGCTGGGAGAGGCCT
>DUDF01000110.1:0-1407 GCA_012959435.1 Candidatus Poseidoniales archaeon | reverse complement strand
GACCACCTTGGTGGGGGTTGGCACCGATACTGTGTTGACGCCGCTTGGGCAGTCCCACACTTTGAAAAAATGCTGTATGATAATGCACTCCTCTTACCTATCCACAGCCGCGCTTTACGAGATGGAGTCGGTGACAAATTAGTTCATCAAAGGGTTATCCAATTAACTCTTGAATGGCTAAAACGAGAGATGCTCGACCCTAATGGTGGGGTTTGGTCAACTCTAGATGCCGACTCAGATGATGGTACTGGACACAAAGAGGAAGGCGTGTTCTATGTCTGGACTCCAGAACAGATTGAATCTGCCTTAAGGGTTCAAGATGGTGAACTCGCTTGCTCCCGCTGGACAATTACGAAGGAAGGGAACTTTGAGAATAGTGGTAGCAGCGTATTAGCACTTTCAGATGTAGAAG
Organism: Candidatus Poseidoniales archaeon; assembly: GCA_012959435.1. GTDB lineage: Archaea > Thermoplasmatota > Poseidoniia > Poseidoniales > Thalassarchaeaceae > MGIIb-Q1. Next base: position 995 of record DUDF01000110.1, on the reverse strand, counting down.
AACTTAGTGCTGAGAAAGAGGAAAAAATACGTCTTACTTTACTAGAAAACCGGGCAGAACGCGCTCGACCTGGCACAGATGACAAGGTTTTGACAACTTGGAACGGCATGTTGCTTGTCGCACTTAGTGAACTTGAAGGCGATTTAGCAAGTCAAATCGGTGAACACACTGCTCAAGGTCTCCTTGAACGCTCGACCAATGAAGATGGTTCAGTCTTACGAACTTGGCGTGGTGAAATAGATGGGGGCCCGGGCTTTTTGGATGACTATGCGTGGGCCGCTCTCGGATTGCTAAATTGGGGAATCACAACTGATAACAAAACCTGTATCAAAAGGGCGCTATCAATAACCAAGCGATTGTTGAAAGAATTCTCGGATACAGAAGGTGGATTCTGGCTATCAACCTCAAATCATGGTGAATTACCAATTCGCCAACGCTGTGAAACTGACTCTGCTGTCCCCGGTTCAACTTCTATTGTTGTACGTCTTATCTCAAACCTGCTTGGGATATGGCCTGCTCACGAAGAATCTGACTCATGGCGTACCTACGCAGTGGATTCTATCTCCAAACTTGGCGACGGGCTCAAGCAGCGCGGCCCAGCATATTGGTCTCTTCTCAATGCTTCACAAGACCTGCTTAGACCATGGGCGGTGTGGCATATTCATCACGACGGAACTGAACCAAAGGAATTGAAGAAACTACGCCGGACTGCAGGTGACTGTCAAATTGTCATCTCAACACAGAGTTCTAGCGAAGGAAAAGACAGAGGCGATGCACCATGGATGGCTTGGCTGTGTGAAGGGATGACCTGTAAACCCCCAATCACCAAATCTTCTGATTTATCCTGGTAATTCAATCGCGATTTAGTGATGAGCAATTATCATATCACTTTCAGTTATGTGACCGAACTCGTCAAGAACCTCCGCCGTGTGAATCAGGATAGATGCAGCAATTCTACGCGGTTGTGCTAGCAGCAGGTGCCAGTGAGCGCCTAG
>DUDF01000109.1 GCA_012959435.1 Candidatus Poseidoniales archaeon | reverse complement strand
CGGTGAATGAGTCTAATTTCAGTGGTTATAATCTTGACTTTTCATTGCAAGTTTTACAAGTATTCCGCTCACAAATTATTGTTATCAGCCCATTGGGTGAACCCGTTTTAATGAATGTCTCAGAACCGACATGGATAGTATTAAAATTAGAAAATCCAGGGAATGGGCCTGACACTTTTGACTTGATTGGCAGATTGATTGCTAACGAGAACTTTACTGATGACCCCGGAATTATTTTCTCCATCCCGACACCAACCTTTTCAATCAATGCAGCCGGTTTGAGTCAAGTACCAATTCAAGTTACTCTACCTCATGACACGCCAGCCCGCCAAGGAATGTTATTGGAATTTTCACTTCGCTCCCAGGGGGACGACTCAGTTGTTGACGCTGTAGTCATGGAAATTGAGGCTCGCCAAGACCACCGATGGAATGTAAGCCTACAAGACAATGACGGAACTGTTGAATCAGGGGGAAGTGTGTTCACAACACCAGGGACCACTACCCATCTTTCTCTAATGGTAGAAAATATTGGCAACTTTGATGATACCCTAGATGTTTCTTCAAGCCTTACTCTGACGCTAATGGGTAATGACACCAATATTGGTTGGCTAATTGGGAATGGGAATAGTGGCACTCTAGACGTCAATCAAAGTGGTACAATTCAGTTGGAACTAACAGTTCCAGAATTAGCATGGAATGGAACCATCGCATCCATAGAATTAGAGTTATCATCTGACGGCCTATTACTACAAACTTTTACTGTTGATGTTGAAGTGATTTCTCAACCACTTTGGATTATTCGTGCAACTGGTAGTGACCTAGATGTTGCTCCAGGCGGCTCAAATATCACTTTAGAATTAGCCCAAAGGGGAAACTCGCCTTCACGTGCTTACTTATCTGCATCTATTGATGCAGTCGGATGGAATCTGACTTTAACAGATGATATGCCCTTCCTAGACCCTGGTGAGTCAATGACGATTCAAGTGAATATTGATCCGCCAGAAGGGGCGATATCTGGACCTACTGCTGAAATGACAATCATTGCTCGTAATGGTGATGGCAGAGGTACTGGTGAAACTATCCTACCATTAAGGATTCAACCAGCATATGATTTCGCCGCAACCACCCCTAACAATTGGGAGGGCTGGCAGATTAGTGATTCGGGAGGGATGCCAAGAATTACTATTGCAAACCTAGGTAATGCTGCTAACCAACTGCATGTTGAACTGATAGGGTTACCAGTAGGTTGGGCACCAATTGAGGCAAACATTTCACTTGCGTGGGGTGAGATGAAAGGCGTTCCAATTGACCTCATTCCAGATGCTAGTTGGGACCATTCTAATTTTACTATTGAAGTCAAGGTTACCGATTCAGGAGGCAAGGTTGTGTCATTAGATGCTGAAGTTCTATTCTCCGAAATGGCTTGGGCAACAAGTCCTGTCATGTGGGGTTCTATGGGTGATGATAAGGTGGTAAATTTCCATGGCAGTTTAATCAATTCTGTGACGGAAGGTGGAACCTCCCTTGAACAAAGCCAAAATGGTTGGATACTGCCGTCTCCAAGTGGAGATGGTACACTGATTGTCAGTAACTCTGAAGGCGATGTGAGCTTATTTTACACAGCACATATGCAGATGACTACTAGTCGTCAGGTAACTTGCACTATTGATTCAGACCTATCAACCGAACCTTTGGTATCTTGTAATATCTACAATGGTAGTTCCCCATTTACGTGGTCAATTCTTTTACGAGCCGAAGATGGCACATTGGTTAATTCAAGAAATGGCGTGATTGAGGCAAACAAAGAAGGCACCGTCAATATCTCAGCAGTAGGCTGGAATCCTAATACAGGCGTGCATGAATTAACTGTGCTAGTGTTTTCATCTGATGGAAGATTACAGAGTACAAATTCGCAACATTATGTCGTCAGGTCATCAGGTTGGAATGTTGGCATTGAACTTGAAGAGACTACATCGGGTGATATCAATGTCTTATTCAACCGTGAAAATCATCAGATAATGACTAATCCCATCTGCGTTGTTGAAATGTCCCAAGCAGACTGGTCAATGGAAATTACAGTAGATATTTCTGCCACACTTGCTCCAAAACTATTGGTCCCTAGACCAACTGGCGATTCAACTACGCCACTAAATGCTACCTTCTCATGTCAAGCACCATGGGATATTGATGACAATCCAGCAGACAACACCCACGAGTTGCTGCTCTCGAAGAAGCCAAATATAATCCCTGTTAGCAGTAATACTGTCTATGCAATTGGCACCAGTTTGCTAATCATTGCAGTTCTTTGGTTACTTGGCATTATCAAGCCAGCATCTCTTCAGCCATTTGCACCAACCCCGAGAAAACAAAGCAAGAAGGTGAGGAAACAAGCACGACCTAAACCACAACCAAAACCAGAAGTTGATAAAAAGGAAAGTTCAATTCAAATAGAAGAGGATACGCCACCAACTTC
>DUDF01000108.1 GCA_012959435.1 Candidatus Poseidoniales archaeon | reverse complement strand
AAACCATAGTCATTGGCCAAATTTGGTAACCCCTTTATGATGCCCAAATAGATGACCATGAATGATAATAGGGTGAGCCCAACCGTAACCAAAAAACCTTGATGTGAATAATTATACTTTTTATAATATACAATGAGGGCAATAAATGGAAGGGTCAATAAGTTCAATAAATGGATACCCGTGGCTAATCCCAACATATAGGCAATGATGAGGATGTATCGCACGTTTCCTGATTCACCTGAATGTTTGCTCCACGCCAGAATAAGCCATACACAAATACCGGTGAAAAATGTGGACATTGAATACACCTCTGCCTCCACCGCATTAAACCAATGTGAATCTGTCATGGCAAAAGTCATGGCGCCAATAAATGCACTTCCATAAGTAATGAGTTGATCAGAAATTGATTCAGATTTACCTCGCCATTCTTCAATGAGCTGTACGCTAATGAGATACAAAAACATGACGGCAAATGCAGAGGTTATGGGTGAAAGCAAATTCACACGGGCACCCACATCATTAAAAAATGGAAGTTGGGAAAAGAAATTTCCCAATATTAAATATAACGGTGTCCCTGGGGGATGAGGTACACCCATTGTTACTGAGGTGGCAATAAACTCACCACAATCCCAAAAGGATGTGGTGGGTGCCATGGTCATCACATAAATGATGAAGGAAATTAAAAATGATAATCCGGCTAATATTTCATGTGTTCTTTTCATATTCTCACTAACTAATATTTGTAAATTCTAACATATGTTGATAATGCTTGATAAACTGTGTGCGTATGGCCTTGTGCCCTGATTTTTGCAAATGCGGATCTTCTGAAACCAATTGAAGAGCACGGCTTCGTGCCAATCTGATTATTGGGCCATCTTCAACAAAGTTGGCTAATTTTGATCGAATAAATCCATGTTGTCGTGTTCCAAAGAACTCTCCCGGACCCCTTAATTTAAGGTCTTCGTCAGAGATTTTAAAACCGTTTGATGTAGATTCCATCACCTTTAATCGGTGGTCAGAATCGGGGGAATGTTTATGCTGAACCAAAACACAATACCCTTGATCTTTTCCTCGACCAATTCGTCCCCGTAATTGATGGAGTTGAGTGAGCCCAAACCGTTCTGCATTTTCTATGACTATCACCGTAGCATTGGGTATATCAATTCCCACTTCTATCACAGTGGTGGCAATTAAACATTGAATTTCATTCCGCGACATGGCCTCCATTTGAGTATCTCGTTCTTCTTTTTTCATGCGACCATGAATATGTCCCAATTTAAAATCAGAAAATACCCCATCTCTTAATTGTTCAAATCCTGTTTCGGCAGCCTTTAAATCCATTTTTTCTGATTCTTCAATGAGGGGATATACTACAAAGCATTGTCGGCCCGCCTCCATCTCTTTCCGGATGAATGCATAAACTCTCTCCATTCGTGGCGGTTCCACCACTTTTGTAATAATAGGGATGCGAGATTTTGGCAATTCATCGATGATAGAAATCTCCATATCTCCATGAATGGTGAACGCTAAAGTTCGGGGAATGGGTGTGGCCGTCATGGCCAATACTTGTGGATTCAATCCCTTTTCGATTAGTCGCTTGCGGTGGTCTACCCCAAAACGATGTTGTTCATCCACAATTATCATACCCAAATTTTTGAATTCCACATTCTCTTGGATGAGGGCATGTGTACCCACCACTAATTGGATGCTTCCTTCTTTCAATCCAGAATAAATGGGTGCTCGATCTTTTTTTGATTTACTCCCTGTGAGTAAGGTGCAAACAATTTTTACTTGATCACACCATGCCTTAAAGCTACGGTAGTGTTGCTCCGCTAAAATCTCGGTAGGTGCCATTACTGCCACTTGCCCCTCACCCCCGATCACAATGGATGCTGCCAACATTGCAACAATGGTTTTTCCTGATCCAACATCCCCCTGAATAAGCCTGTTCATAGGTGAAGTTGATGCCAAATCTTGACGAATTTCTTTTAGCACACGAATCTGCGCACCTGTTAGCTCGAAGGCTAAATTATCATAAATTCGTTTAGTATATGGGCCCACTTGAATATACGACGTCCCCTTACGTTCAATCACGGTTTGCCGACGTAATGCCATCAATAATTGTAGAAAGAAATGCTCATCAAATTTTAAGCGAAATATTGCATTCTTTAATGCACGCTCATCTTTCGGCTCATGAATATTCATCATGGCTTCATGCAATGGGATTAATCCATCTTCACTTCGAGTGGATTTAGAATGAAAATCTTGAATATTATAATGGAGGTTTTCAAATGCAGTGAGTACAATTTTACGGATGCCTCGACTATCTAATCCCACTGATTTCAATCGTGCTGTTGATGGGTATAATGGAATAATTTTTCCCGTATTTATGGGGTCTTCTTCATCCAATAAATCAAATTCTGGGTGCACCATTTTGAATCCATTATAGAATTCAACTTTACCAAAAATAGCGATAGAATCACCCACCAC
>DUDF01000107.1:1169-2510 GCA_012959435.1 Candidatus Poseidoniales archaeon | reverse complement strand
GTAACCATCACCATCAGTGTCTAGGCAGCCAAGGCGGTCAATTGTCGATGTGCCAAAGTCATACTTGCATGCATCACCTCTACTTCCGTATAATTCATCGCCAAATCCATCATTGTCTGTGTCGTTCCATTGAGAAGAATCGTTAGGAAACGCATCTGAATTATTTCCCACAGGGTTGTCCCCGCGCCCATCGTTGTCTTGATCTAACCACTGGGTGGAATCTCCCCTAAATTTATCTGGTTCCGTGCCTGATGGATTATCACCATGACCATCACCATCAGTATCATCCCATTGAGTTGAATCGGTATTGAATGCATCAATAATATCAGCGTAACCATCTCCATCGGTGTCCGAGCAACCTCGAATACCTCTTTGGAGAGAAGTCCCAAATTGAGTTGGACAATCATCCGCTCTGTTCCCGCTAGCGTTGTCACCCCAACCATCTCCATCACTATCGAGCCATTGGGTCTTCTCTGAAGGCATAGCGTCACCAGCGTTAGACCAACCATCTCCATCCATATCCATACAACCTAATTGATCTATGGTGGAATTCCCGAATTGTCCAGGACAACCATCGGCGTAATCTCCCATAGGGTCATCACCATATCCATCACTATCACGGTCAAAATGTTGAGTTGGCTCAAGTGGTAGTTCATCTAATGAGTCAACCCAGCCATCATTATCAGCGTCTTGAGTAATCAGCATTGAGAAAAAGGATTCACTCGACATACTGCTTGATGCGGTAACATCTCCAATCCCTAACTCACATAATTCTGATTCCCCTGGGGTCAATTCAGCACAACCATACATTGCGATGAAATAATTTCTCCCATCCCTTGATGCAACATTAGGATTTGATTGGTACACCTCCTCATCGATAGCACTGTCAATGATGGTGTAAGAGACGTTGGTCACATTACTCCATGCCAAAGAATAGAGTATTAGTGCATCGTTCATGGTGTATGAAAGAGCGCTGTTGAGAGTGTTTTCCTGCCATGTCCCGGCATATACGCACCCAGTTTCAGACATTGTGTAATAACTTTGAGCGCCAGGATAGAAGCTTGAGTGAGCCTCGTACAACCAAAACATTCCATCATCTGTTACAACGGGGGAATTGGCATCATGATTGGGGCCGAATGATAACTTGAAGCAGTCCCGTCGACTGAGTTCATTCTGATAGCCAACAAGTCCAGAAATCCCACTGATATCAAAGGAAACATGTTTTATTTCCCCTCCACTGGATGAAGGACCTTCCACCCCGCGGATTTGATCCGTATTTGGGTCTAGGTGATTTATTCGCGTATCACTTTGCCATTCATTGAATGTATTCGCCCCATCCAA
>DUDF01000107.1:0-943 GCA_012959435.1 Candidatus Poseidoniales archaeon | reverse complement strand
GTTCGTGAGATTTTGGCCCCCGCATCTGATAGGAGTTGAAATCCCTTCGATGATGTCTAGTGATTCATTCAGTTCAAGCACAAATGGCGCGCCGTTGAATGAATGTTGACTAAAATTACAATTTACACATGGACCATTCTGGACGGGTTCAGGAGGTGGTTCAGCCCACCCCGGGATTCCATGAGTACATGTTTCCCCGTATCCCCAAGAGTCGGTTTTTGCCAAGCAATATATTACCATCAGTAATACAGAATCAGTTTGATTGTCGTAAAAAAAATCTAATGGGCTAACCTTGTGAGTACCGGCACCAGTACCTGCTCCTGACTCATTGGACAGGACTTTGTGATACAATAAACTCCCTTCAGGGCTAATTCTAGCAACGTGTAGATCGTTGTCAAAGGCGGGGATATGTTGTTCATTCTCAAAAGATAACCTACGAGCAGCAAGCAGTAAATCTCCATTATTAGTTAGTTCACAGAAAAATGGATTGTAATGCCTTGCATACACACCCTGGCTAGATGAATCACCCCCCTTCGAGGCATAGTAGATAGAGGGATATTCCGCATATTTCATACCAGTATTTGAGATATTCATGTTCATAATCCAATCCGTATTACCTAGTGAATCAATATGATATAGCGAGAAGGGATAATATCCGGACCCAAAACTGTGCTCTTCTTGGTTAGGTAACCAGGCTGAGCCACCTGAGCTACTTCCTGTAATCAGCCCATACATGGAACCATCAGAATCGATTTCACAAGGCATGTCGGGATACCCTCCTCCAGCAGGAGATTCAGCAGTTATCCATTGGATTCCCAATGGCCGTTCGGAAATTGGAAGTAGAGGAATACTAGATGATGCTGATACTGAAAATGAAAGAAGCGGAATTATCATTATTCCAACGATAATCAGCGCGGCTAATCTCTTAGTAGGGAATTTTGTC
>DUDF01000106.1:596-2520 GCA_012959435.1 Candidatus Poseidoniales archaeon | reverse complement strand
GCTTCTAACACTTCAGCAGATACTTCACCAATAGGTGGTAAACGAACTAGGTTGAATGCTCCTCGCGTTGATTGTCCTTCAGGTGAAGTCACTGTAACCCTCACCTTGCTGAATCCTACTTGCCAAAGACGACAATCAACGGTTGAGAAACCAGGGACTGTCAAATCTTCTCCACGAGGGTCAGTGATTTCCCATTCAACGGCCATCAGTGCCATTACTGTACCAATTGAAGGCTCAATTGCCACCGTACATGGCGAGCCCACTTCGTCATTATTGCCCGTCACATTGAGTGTGAAGACTGGTGGGGGTAATGTGTGAATTGTGAAATCTTTAATTGTCGAAGTAGAGAATCCAAGGGTGTTTCGGTAAAACATTTCCAAGTGATAATCGCGAGCCGGCCAAGTTGAACAATCAATATCAGAAAGATCACTGGGGACAAGCCAAGGAGTGCCACTTAGAGAGATAACACCGGTTGCACCATAGAGGTCACCAATCTCATCAAGAAACACTCTTTCAACTATACAATCATCACCTAAGAAAATTGTAGGTGCCGCCTCTAAATCAAATCTTAAGTAAGGCGCAGAGAGGCTTGCCATCAATTCGAACTCACCGAAATCTTCTGAGTGAACTATCATATTAGACTCAGCGTCCCACACCTTCATCCTAACTGTAAAAGTACCATCACCCCAAGCCTGAACATCTGTTGAACCGAAGTAGGGGCTTGTACGGTTGAAGGTGAGATTGTCCCAGAAAGTGAGGGTCATGCCTGCATGTTCTACATCAACCTGAACAGCCGCCTCAGCATAGTGCGAGGTGGTGTTTATCAGATAGACAACTCTTATTGTATCTCTATCACCATCATTGTCTAAATCTAGCCTGTCAGCTCTTGAACTATCGACTCCAATGTGTGGCGCATCCTGGGCTGAAACTGCCGATGCAAAAATAGGCAATAATAGGATAATCAATGCCAAAAACGCTACACTCTGTTTACTCAAGGATTTCACCCCCATCTTCTTTGCGTAATGCAGTTACGAAAAGGAATGTCATGAAGAAAATTATAATCGGGGGTAGGAATGTGAATATTGAGGAGGATGGATTTTCTGACATCAACGAAATGTGGGCATTAATGGTCCCATAAGAGTCACTGTAACCATCACTATTGGAATCTGGACAACCTTGTAAATCGATATGTGAAGTACCTGCTTTAGTAGGGCAGTCATCTCTTAGTCTTCCCATAGTATTATCACCAAATCCATCACCATCTTGGTCGGACCATTGAAGGCGATTTTTAGGAAATGCATCTGCTTCTCCCTCCGGATTTGCCAACCATGTTTCATCGGCGTCGGAGTAACCATCACGGTCAATATCAGGACATCCCAGGCGATCTATCAGGGACACGCCAAGGCTAACTTCCTCAAATGGACAAGAATCGGATTGGTGGCCAAAACTGTTGTCCCCAAAGCCATCGCCATCGGAATCTGCCCATTGACTGGGGTCATACGGGAATCGGTCACCCATGTCTGAGTAACCATCATTGTCTGAATCAGTGCAACCATGACGGTCTTCACGGCTAGTTCCCGGCGTTTCCTTGCATCTGTCAGGTGTGGTTGCGCCCGCCGCCTGATTATCTCCAAATCCATCACCATCAATGTCTTCCCACTGAGTTGGGTCATTGATGAAGGCATCAGCCTCACCAAATGGATTTGCTAACCAACCAAGTTCAGGTTGAGCATCCGAGGAGCCATCACTGTCTGTATCGGGGCAACCCCAACGGTCACGGTAAGATTTGCCAAAAGTCGCAACACAGGAATCTGATTGCCAAGCACCAAGTTCTTGATTGTCACCAAAATTATCGCCATCAACATCATGCCATTGAGTTATTTCATCGGGGAATGCATCACCAAATCCAGAAGGGTGTGCTAAC
>DUDF01000106.1:0-569 GCA_012959435.1 Candidatus Poseidoniales archaeon | reverse complement strand
ATCGTTGGAATATCCATCACCATCTGAATCCGGGCAGCCAAAACGGTCATGATGGCTACTTCCAATCCTATTGATGCAAGAATCTGGCTCAGAACCTGAAACATTGTCACCATAGCCATCGCCATCTAAATCTGACCACTGGCTTGGCTCTTCAGAAAAATTGTCAGCCTGCCAAGCCCCAGATGCGGTATTGTCACCATAACCATCCCCATCTGTATCAAGCCATTGAGTAGGATTGTCAGGAAAGGCGTCTGGGTTTGTGCCAAGCGGATTATCACCAAAACCATCCAAATCTCTGTCAGCCCATTGAGTTGGGTCATTGGGGAAAGCATCAGCGCAGTGGGTTTCAATGCTCTGACAAAGTACCGGGTCGTATGTCCAATTCATATCCGGATTAGACCAGCCATCACCATCAACATCCACACAACCAAACCTATCTTCGGTGGAATTGCCCCATTCTGTCGGGCAAAAGTCTGGGCGAGTTGCGTTTTCAACAAACTCTCCAATCCCTGTACCATTGCGCATTACCCCCCAAGTCATATCTGCCCAATTATCACCAAATTGGTCAG
>DUDF01000105.1:1490-2635 GCA_012959435.1 Candidatus Poseidoniales archaeon | reverse complement strand
AGTTAGTAAATAATAATTTCAACCAGGAGGTGGAGGAAATTGACTTACTCTGAAGAACATCGATACCATCGTCAGTTAGGCTTGGTTGATCAAGATGCTATTTCATCAATGAAAGTGTCTATTGGTGGTGATGCTCAGCTCGTTATGGCGAGTTTGGCTCAACTCACGTGTGCAGGTGTGGGGACTGGGCCTAAAGGTTCAATCTCACTACGTATACCACAAGAAAAAAGATTAGAAAATAATAGGCATTCATGGGTTTTTGCAGCACCTGATAAACTTGAGATATGGAATGATTTGATTATGATCATAAAAGAATCACATAATATTAACTTGGATTTTTCATTACAAACTGATACGACACATATTGAATTCTCAAGAGGGGAGGATATTGGTGAAGATGCTGATCTTTATGCTACAATTTGGCATGGCCAAGCAGTATTATCAAAATCTCCATTGAAATTTGATGAGTCCCCAAAAGCCTCTCCTTCAATGATAGATGCATCATTAGAAGTAGCGTTAGCAGCAGCAGCTGTACAGCGATTATTTGCTATGAATGGAGTGATTAAGGAAAATATGCTTTCAGATACTTGGATGGCCCTGACTAGTCGGGCTGATGGCTTAATGCCAGATGAAGCCGTAAAGAAATATTCCTCTATTCACGGTGGTGCAACTGCAACACTATTACCAGATGGTAGTGGAAGTTTACTAAGATTTAGGATCCCTCTAGAATCTACACCTTCTGAATTACTAAAGGGAATTATTCATTCCTGTACAATTCCAGAATTACTGTCAGATGATTGGTTGATGGAAGTTGGTCCTTTTCCCATTGAATTGAATGAACAGGGTGAAGTGATCTGTTCAAAACTAGAACTGCCAGAAGAAATTGATTCTGCAAATCTCCTTGTCCTTGGAACAGGCGGATTGGGAAGTTGGGCAACACCATTATTTGCAAGTGGTGTTAATCTTGAAAATCTCAATATCTCTTTGGTTGATGCTGATTCATCTGTAGATATTCACAATCTGAATCGCCAAGTTCTCTACACAATCAGAGAAGTTGGAATACCAAAAGCACCGGCTGCAGCAGTACGGAAGCTGGCTCTGGAACATGGTGAACGGCCAGTTCGGCGGCGATTCGCTGGTAGACA
>DUDF01000105.1:851-1442 GCA_012959435.1 Candidatus Poseidoniales archaeon | reverse complement strand
GAAGTGGGAAAATTAAATGATCATGGGTCTATTTCATTAGATGAATTAGTTGGAATTGAAGATGTCATTGATGACAAACCACTCAATGAAGCAATTGAAAATATGGATATTGCTCTTGCCTGCCTTGACAATCAATTCGCACGTACAATGCTGAACAAATGCTGTATCTCTAACGCAGTCCCCATGATCAATGGTGGTGGTGAGGCTTTTTCAGGTGTTGTTGAGGTTCTAGAGAATGGTACTTGCATGACATGCCGATATGGAAAAGATGCAGCTTATACTCAAGAAATCATTTCCTGTCAAGAAACAGGAACTCGGCCAGTTGCATCAATTGTGACAACAACCGCATGGGTTGGAGCGATGCAAGCAGCACTTGCACTTCTAAATCTCGCTGGAATAAAAGGACACAGCGAAGGAATGTCTTGGGATAGTGGAATTGTACACGATAGGCCTGTTGGTGGTTTGCCTTGGATTAAAGGAGAATGCTCATGTCATATTTGACAGGAAAAAGCGGTCACGAATTGATAATTAGAATGAGGGAACTAAAATGAATGAAAAAATGACATTAAGAATTCAAGACCTGCCTGCTGA
>DUDF01000105.1:0-798 GCA_012959435.1 Candidatus Poseidoniales archaeon | reverse complement strand
GCGAAACTAAATGCTCGCCCAGGAGATATTATTTCTATCAACGGAGGTCGAGAGACCTGGGGCAAACTCATTGTTCATGAAGAAATTGAGGAAGGGGTTGTGCATGTGGATGCCACTACTCGATTGAATGCCTCAGCCCCTGAAGGCAGTCAAATTTTACTTGAAGTTGAAGAAGCAACCCCGCTAAATTCTATCACTCTCGCACGCGTCGGGCGCGCACCTGAGGAAGATATTGAACAGATGATTCGTGGAAGGCTAAAAGATAGAATTCTGTGTCAAGGAGATCATATCACGCTCCCAGTTCCTGGGGGCGTACTCGAACTCCAAGTTGTTCGCTGCCGACCAAAGAAAGGATTCCTATCAGAGAATACCAAGGCCACAATCCACCGTAAATCAGCAAAACGCCCACTAGTCAGTACTTCTGATGTTTCCTTTACAGACATCGGTGGTTTAGATGAACAAATTGAACGCCTTCAAGAATGTGCAATAATTCCACTCCTGCATCCAGAACTATTTGTTCATTCAGGAAAAGAACCCATTCGCGGTGTTTTACTTCACGGGGAACCGGGCACTGGGAAAGGAATGCTCGCAAAAGCACTTGCTCGAGAATGCCACTGCACCTTCCTCGCTGTTTCTGCACCTGAACTAATCCAAGGAGTCTATGGAGAGAGTGAAAAAGGGCTACGTAACCTCTTTGAGAAGGCAAAGAAGGAGGCTCCTGCTGTCATTTTCATTGATGAAATTGATGCGATTGGTGGGTGCCGAGAGGAGCGTTCTGGTGGCATGAGTCAAAGCCTT
>DUDF01000104.1:14480-15701 GCA_012959435.1 Candidatus Poseidoniales archaeon | reverse complement strand
GTTGGTGTCATTTTCAATTCATCAACAGTTACAATCTCTCCGTTTTTATCACTATCAAGATAGGGTTGCTCCTCACTACCAATTCTCGGTTGGCGAGATATTCTATCTTCAACTAGGATTACATCAAGAGGAATAGTGATGGCACTAGGATTGAGAGGTTCCTGCATTGGATATCTCGCATTATGGATTTCAATTCCATCCCTCTGACGATAATCTCGTTGATGACTACCGGTAACTACCAATTCAAATCGGCCATCACCACTGCTGATGATATCTGATGGTCTAGCGCAAAGAAACGGCCCCTCTCCCTTAATGAAAGAAAGACCCCATCGGCTTTTTTTGTCACCATCCATTCTGAAAACCTCATCTGAGGTTATGAAATCAGGGAGGTTAGGTGGTGAGGAAGGGTCCCATTGTGTTGCATCCAACCATTCCGATAGAGGGGTCGAAGGTTGTGATGAATCATCATCATGCGCATCAAGAACGATAACCTCGCCCCCACAAGCGAGTAAGTGGTGCCAAAAGTGACGTGACTCGCGTAAACTATTATCTGGGGGTAACACACCTAATTCAGAACGCTCAGACTCGGAAAGCCCTGGGATTGAAGGGGGAGATGTGTTCCAAGATTCAGAATCAAGATGGGTAAGAATTACTAAATCTGCATGGCAACCTAATGCTTCATCTGGAGTTAACAGTTTTAGTTTTGAAGATGCGACTTGCTTCCCTGACAACGATGAAGAGTCTATCAGAGTAAGGAGTTCATCAACCCAATCAAGTCCTGTTTTTGGTAATGAATGGCCTAACAATCGCTGAGAATTCCTCAGTGCGTAGTGAGTGTCAAACAATTGTTGCAAGCCAGTGATTGTTCTGTTCACGTCGCCATCAAGATTGCTAGTCAGTAGATGCCAATGCAACATACTGCCAAATTGACTGAACCATTCATCACCACTTTGAGCTGGCTTAGGAATTGGTAATTTCTCACCACTATAACACCCGATAGAAACCAATGAATCATCCAATGCATGCACATCAATTGAAGATAATAACGGACGCAAACGGTTTGCAAGACAGAGTAACCACCATTGTGTAGATTCGTGACGACGACACAAATCTTCTTCATTTTGATAGGAGTTAGCAATTGGTTTTCTCGCCAAGGCATGTAACCAACGGAACAACGCCCCTTGGCCCCCTAGTAAATGGAAACCACGAGAAACCTGCTCA
>DUDF01000104.1:0-14434 GCA_012959435.1 Candidatus Poseidoniales archaeon | reverse complement strand
ATCTGGGTAGGGGGTTAAATCAGCAATTGATGGATGCTGATGGGGAGTCATCCATTCTTCTTCAAATTGAAGAGTCTGCTGAACTGCCAATGCCCGAAGTTGTGGCAACGACCATGCATCCTCATAATGGGCTAGAGAGATAATTGCTGATAACCAATGAACCCCAGGGCTTTCCTTCAAAGGAGCAGAGCGAATGGGCAAATGAAAACCGAAAGAATTGAGCATTGAAGACCAAATTTCATGATTTGATTCTGCTGATGGGTCAATAATGAGAATTGATTCTGGTGGCGACTTACCATTAATTGCAGAATCTATCAACGCGTGAGTTGCTTGAATGGATCTCTCAATTCTCGGTACCAGCATTCTGATAGGTCGATATTTCCCTTCCTCAATGTTGTTAAGTTTGGCATGAGTAAAAGGAGAATGGCTAGGAACCCAATCTGGTAACTTATCACTATCTCGAATTGCTGAGATATCATTGGGTACAAATCCATGTAGTCCAAGTCTATGACTTCCCGAATTAGCGAGAACATGTAATGGCTTGAAGCGGGTCAATGCAAGTATCAATCGCTGACGTAAGGGGGAAACAGTTGGTGGATGATTAAGGAAGATAATACCGTCAATCCTTGACAGACCAAATGGAACCTCGGAATCTGGAATTTTCTCTAATATGTTAACTAATGCAGATAGTTGCTCATCACCATGCACACCTCCTAAGTTCTCGGCTAATTTGGTTAGCAGTATTCGAAACGATTGCAAATCGGGTGAGGCTTTTGAAGTGACTGATTCTTCTCGTAAACAATGGTTTAGATTGGAAAGGTCCCGACTCTTACCACGCCCCCAGTGTTGGTCTGGGAGACTATGCATAAGTGGGAATTTGAGAGCCCTTGCAGCCTTTTTACACTCCGCGTGTAATAGTATAGAGAATAGCCCACCTGAAGGTAGTAATCTAGGAAGTCTCAACTCAGCATGAAGTGAAGATACTAAACTATCCAAGGTGTGATGACTAGTACGGTCTATCGGACCATCCTTCTTCCCACCCTTGGCTAAATGGTTCAAAGTAGCTCGGCGAGCAGACTCGGTTGGGTGAATTGTGAGAAGTTGCGCTGGACCCCCACGGTTTAGGGGCCGTGGATCTTGCATTTGCTGTAAGAAATGAGAGGTAAGCCATTCAGGAATATGTGCTGGTGGAATCTCTTCCATCGTAATTGTGTGGCAATTACTCATTTCCTGCACTACTCTCTGCCCCCTACCTTGTCTATGCGAGTGTGACGGTTCTTGAAGGTTTAACCGGCGATGTCACTCGAGTCCCTTCTATCGTAACTATCCCCCTATATGAACCCCTAGAAAATCGCATCCAACTTTCAAGTTGCGAACTCTTTATGGGCCTTGGATTACAGGAGGCTACTGCTCTGGGGATGATGAGGTATTAGAGAACCAACGAGAATCCCCACCACATACCCCTACTCTTAGAGATTCTATTTTTTTGAACATGAAGTATTCATGTGCATTAGCCGACACCTTTAAGAGAGTGTGCTATTACTGAGGATATTGACCAAGAATCAGGAGCCAAGGTGTGAAAGTAACGTTTATCCGTCATCTGCACAGCGATAATATTCAACAATGGGATAATCAAATATCGTTAACAAGAACGGATAAACAGATGACTAACTTCAGGGCGAATGACTGGTTGACCCAAAAAGGAGAAATAGAAATGGCTGAAAATAATATGATAAAATGTACAGTATGTGATAGCAGAGACCTTGACCACGATGAAGCACGAGGAGAAGTTGTCTGCAATGATTGTGGCACGGTACTCGATACCAATCAGATTGACACGGGACACCCCAGTGGCCAGGTCGGAGAAAATGCGCACATGAGCGCACAACGAAATGATAGTGTGGGCGCTAAAACCACCCGACGAACCCATTTCTGCAAAAGAGAAGCTCGAAAAACAGGTCATGGGAACATCATCCGGGTGGACCAAAGAGCGCATTCGCAACGAAATGTGAGGGCGAACGAGATCCTTGATGAAATTAAGATAATTTCGGGCTCTAATGATGTTGCAAGAGCTGCTGCGCCTATTTTGAGAAAATGCTACACCAAGGAAGGTGAAGGTGACGGGCACGGTAAATTACCACTTAATCAAATGAGGTTTGTCGGGTCCAAAGGCAAGGACAAGGACAAAGACAAGGATGCAACGTATGTAATCAGAGTTAGTGCAATAGCAACAATGAAAATACTTTCAGAACTTGGTAAAATACCTTACCAATATTGGCATCAAGATGCTGATAGACTCGGTATAGACAGAAATGATGTCACAGAGACTACACGAATTATCAAGAGTCGTCTGGTCAAACTCTTCGGAGACCATGTCTCATCAATTAACCCTAAAGATGGTATGCGTAATTTACGACGAAACACTATTGAAGCGTTTGAACAAAAGTTGAGAGAGTACACTAGAGAGCACAACATAGCACACGCTGAAAAGTTACTAAAATGGTTCACTGAAAGAATCAATGTGCTAGATTCTGACGGAGAGGGCCCCATGGCACAAGAGAAGCCACGCATGCTTCTAGCAATGATTACCATCTGTGGAGTCGAACTATTCGACGAAGTCAAAATGACCAAGAAAAGTATTGCTAAAGATATTTTTAATCTCACTGTCGGAGGAGTAAACTCTAGACTCAAAGGCGAGCATTATGGATTGACTAAGAAACAATTCATTAAGAAATTCAACGGCAAGGGAAATACTGCTTGAAATGTGGTCGCCCAAGAATTAGGCTACTGATTCATTCACTGATCTTTGCGACTGTGATTATTTGCCACTAGTGCAGCACCTGCTAGACCAACTACAACCCACATTACACCGATAGCTGGTAGACCAAATAATCCCTCATCCTCTGGTGGGCTAACATGACAGCAAGCTATTTGCCACTGCTCATCCCACTGATGTACAAGCACAAGAGAAAGGTCTTCACCATCCCATGCTAAGGGAAGAGTGTAGTTCATTGAGCCTGAATTACCATTCAACTCAATCATGTCACGCACCACATCATGATAATCCCCTAAACCATTAGACCCCTCTTCAAAAGTGGCTGAAGCCTCAACTACGAACACCAAGGAGGTGGTATATTCCGGTAGCCAATCACCTGCTTCAAGATCCCATGTTAGTGTCCCTGTTGCCATATCTTCACTAGACCAAGCAAGTGATGAGGTCGCTGATTCCTGAGAGTATTGTGATGATTGTGCGAGAGACTCTGCGTAATATGGCTTCAATTGCTCCCCGTCTAAGCCACCGCTTCCAGCATGCATTGTTTCACCATTGATGATAATGGTCGGTGGAGCGCGCTTGACGCTAACGGTATCCTTTGATGCATTACCATATCTCGCTTCCCAGCGATGGTCGGCTGCTTCTACCCCAAATGGGTCCTCCACTTCACCAATAGCACGGTGGAAAGTAAGGGCCACGGTCTCACCACTCGCCTCTGCAATCGCCGCATATAGGCCCTCTTCTGCAAGCACGCAATTTTCACACCATGATGCCGTGTAGACTTCAACGATTGAAGGATAATCAGCCATAGTTGATTCAGTTGACGCATTTGTAATGTTAGATACCTCTATTGAAACGCCACCAAATATGCCTTGATTATAATCAGCTGTTGGTACCGGAGTCGGGGCTGCAAATACCATTGGCAGCATCAGTAAGGCTAAACTCAGCACCACAAATCTAGCCCAATTCCCTGCTGGCATGATGTACCCGACACAGTGATTCACAATCAAAGCAACGGTTGGTTGAGTGATGTTTTAGACTTGTAAACACATTCAATGATGATATCCGATCCCATCCTCAATTGGGACATTTAGCCGGTTTGGGAGCCTATCTAGTAGTTGATTTGGCGCTATTGGGTTTGGGAAGAGATTCCACCATGGTGGTTCACCAGGACGGCCATAACGGCGCTCATATGGACCTAACATCTCCACGAGTTCTCTACGTACCCCTTGAACAGGGGCGTATACCCGGATAAAAACTTCGAAATCACCACCTTGTTGCTCTTCCCTCCTACGGAAACCTGTCAATCTTGCTAACCCTCTCACAAGTTCTAACTCACCATCATCCCGCGCTATCCAAGCAACCATTGTATTATCAATAGTTATTGCATTTGGAGTTACTCGTGGGATTCGCATAATGCCACCAATTGGCACATTTATCATGACACGAAAAGCTGCTGGGAAAATGTTCAGCCAGCGGCCTTGATGACGACCTCTGTCATATCTGTAATCACGACGTTGAATTTCTAGCCATCTTGGATCATCAAGATGTGGTTGAATTCTACCGTCTTGCATTCGAGGCTCATCCCTCAAACCATTATCAGAAATAAATTTGGCAAGTGGTTCTAACTTCTCTGCCGATGTCAAATCATCCATCAATGTAAGAATGACACTTGAAATGACATCCCCGACAGGTAATTGTTTGAATCGACCATCTTCATGGATACATATTGGTAAACACCTATCTTCCTCAATATCCCTCAAACTTTCTGCCCCAGTTACTGAAAATCTGGCGCCGTGTGCACCTGGCCCTGGTCCAACCGCGTAAAATAACCCAGATGTACCTTCAATTGTGACATGAAAATCACCTTGGGTTGAGACGGTGATTCTTTTATCTGATTCGCAAATACCCCTCAATAATAAGAGGGCGCGGCATTCTGACTCTGCGGGAACTAACTCACCACAATTTTCGTGCCAGCACCACTGTAATGCCCTGAGATGTTGATGCTCATCTGATGAGGGTGGCGATAATGCCCAACTTGTCAAAAGAGCCCATAGTCTTGGCCAAGGAGGTATTTGTGACCATATCCACTTACCATTTTTGATAGTTCTAATCTGAAGTTTACCTAAATGGATACGAAGTGAGGGACCGGCCCAACTACGCATAGTTGCTAATGGCGTACCATCATCCATAACTTCACGCCACCTCTTAACCCACAATTGATTATTTGATTGGAGTAAATCCCAATCAATTTCGCTCCAAACTTCTTCCTCCATTCCACCGCGCCTAATCTCACGGATTTCGTTTACCATGTGTCCAAAAACACCTCCTGCATTGTGTGGGGCACCTCCGAAAGCCTGGGCTGCTAAGCGATTCATGCCAGCATTCCAGCGTAAAAAGAGGTCTGCACCTTCAAATAAAGCACGACCCGGTTGGTGTTCTCGACGTAATAATATACGTTGCACCCTATTCATTTGACGACGTTGATAATCACCCCGCACATTGTGTCTATCAACACGCCGATTTGCAACAATAAGAAGGGTTGTGAGTAGTGACTTCCAATCACAATTCTCAAACCTCTCCCTCTCTTTTGAATTACCAGTCAACGCCCTGAGTAGATGATTAATAGGTACACTTCCCGGTAAAGTTCTACCATCAATCGCCCAAATATCAGAAATCATTGAGAGATGGCCACCGTCTGGAAGTGGTATGCCTTTTTGCAACATTTCCCCACCAACAACACCATCACGGTTTGGAATGCATAGACTATTGCGTAATTCTTTGAGTTGATGTTCTCTTTTCTTATCAGTTACAAACCAGGGATCATTTACATCCTGAACTACCGGGGTGGATTGGAAAGCCCAATCACTTTCACCGTCATCGAAGTTCTCAAGTATGGCCCTCCAGCGCGGATGGGCTGTTCTACTACGATTGGGAGACAGAACTGCATTGATTGTTTGTCTTGCCGCTAGAGACGGGCGAGCCTCAAACCCAGCCCCAACAAGAAGTGGAGCAAACTGGGCACACCTATTGCACCAGCCAATGTCTTCTGAACTCAAATTATCTGCACAAGTAATACATTTTCCCATGTCAAATACACCTCTAAGGAAATCCCCTACACAATTGAAATGTTAGTTACCCTTTTTCAAGGATGCAACAAAATAGGGAGTTTGCCCTCAATGTCGGCCTCGAATACAATGATGTTCCCCTCTAACTTCGGCCTCAAATTTCCAAACATCTTCTTCGCTTGTGGTATGGCCATCTTCTACTGGCTCATCTTCGAGGCGGTTGTGTACGGAAATTACGAGTTCGCCATTACCATCATCTGATTCTAGCCACTCAAAAAATAGGCGATTTTGTTCTTCTAACTCCTGCCCAAAGGGAGGATGTGTTTCATCATCAATATCAAACACTTCATCCTCCCAATCCCCATCCCACTCATCATCGTCATCATCATGGAAGCCATATGGATGATTTTTAGAAATCTTCGACCAATCTTTAGCACTATTTCCGGTCGTGTTTTCAAACCAATTTTGGTGTAGCATGAGTAGTGTTGTGATATGTTCAGCGCTCCCTTGGTCATTACGAAGAGTTAGAAGATAGGCTGCTAATTTGTCAGCAAGTGGATATTCGTCCATTGTTAGTTCCATTAACTGGATACATATTTTGATCGGTTTATTCCATGACAACGCCGCTTTTTTATTTCGGAACGCATGTACTTCTATTGCTGAATATGTTGTGGTCCTTAAAGGACGAACTGAGTACCATAGAGAAGATGTACCCTCGACGATGAATCCATCATTATTTGTCTGAATAACCGATTCACCCAAAGATTTGCATGCCTGTCCAAGTAAGGCAAGAGCTCTAAATTCAGGTTTAGGGGCGATTGGGATTGAATACCCGTCATAATCAATTACCCATTGAATTGCCCTTAGGTAGTTATTTTGCTCAGTAGCTGGGTGAAAAAGTGACCAACCGAGTAAATGTCGCCATACATCCATATTCTGAGGCAATTGTTTGAGTGAATAACCATGCTCACCCCGAACTACTAGATGTAATCGCTGTTGATTAACGACTAATGATGGACCTTGATTAGATTTTCTGACAGATGGATTATCAGACTCTAAAATGCTTTTCCAACTAGTAGCAATACTACCAAGTTGACGCTCCGCTTTGAGCCACATTTTTGGTAAATCCTCTGTATTGGGATGGCAAAAAAGATTCATGATATTATTGTTAACTAAAGATGCGGCGTAGCGGATGAATGGGTGGCTTCTTCCTAATCTCCCATGTGGTGGGTCAAAAAGTAACATTGTTTCATCAATCCCCTCATCATAAAAAGGAGGAAGGCATTCTGTAAAGGCACCCTGAAACCATGCATGTGTTGAAATTTCATGATTAATGAGGGTTTTTGTGGTGATTTTGAGAAGTTTGGTCAACTCAAACCAATCGGTAAATTCTGAAGTGGAACCACTTAATTTTATGAAATATTCAGATAGGTCAGCAAGTGGTTCTTGACAGAACTTGTGTTTACGCTCTCCAAACGTGTCCCCCTGTGTTCGAATGGATATTTCCTTACTCCCTGGAAGAGGTAATTTCTCAAAGGAAAGGTCCTCAGTATTTGATTTCCATTCAACGTAATATTGCTTCCATTTTGATTGCTGCCAGCGTGAAAATTTGATTGGTTTCTTACTCTGTTTCAGAGCCTGTACATCAGCTATGCTGGGGCCTGCATAAATCAGCGCTTTCCACACTTCGTCATCATCAGTTCTATCAACGCCTTCTAATACCCCACGCACCGCTAAAATTGATGCATCATCAGGTCGGAATTTACGGTCCACTTTACAGACGTGAGATAGTACCATTTCACAGCGTTCACATGTCAAATATTCCAACACATCAGTATCGGAAAATTCAACCTCATTTGAGCAATGTGTACATTTCATCACTCATCGAGCATATATGACCCTATATCAATGAATGATTACCGTCAATTCTCATTGGTGTTGAACTAATTGTCTAATCCTTTAGAAAGTGCTAACTGCTGAGTTGAAATCTATTTCTTCTGAATAGATACGGCCAATATTTTAGTACCAATTATTATTTCTGCGCATCGATATGATGACACCCTACGGGTGTCTTTGTTACTAATTAATTATAAATAATAGCATGGAATCGTGGTTTTAATGAAACTTTACCCTACGGGTAAAATGGATAGAATGTTATAAAATCGGCTATTATTACAAAAACACCTCAAAACCCATACTTGGGAACGATACTTTTTTATAGGAGTTTTGTATCTCCTTATTTACTGCGAAGTACAGGTGTGTTAAAATGCAATGGAAAAAGTTCAGTAGGTGGGGTCGTCTTCGCAGACGAGTTCGATCCTATGAGCGTGCATTCAACCAATTGTAACCCAGTTTTTTCCCACTCTTCTGGCTCTGAACCGGAGGGCGCTTTCAATTTGAAGTCGCTCGTTTGGGGGTGTGGTGTAACGGATATCATAGGGGGTTTCGAACCCCTAGACCCCGGTTCGACCCCGGGCACCCTCGCCGGTTTGAGTCTGCTAAATGGGTGTGTGAATGTAGCGGATATCACTTGGGACTGCGACTCCCTCGACCTGGGTTCAATTCCCAGCACGCCCACCAAATCACAACAAAATAAAAAGGAGAAATAAAAATGATGAAAAATAAGGAGAAAAAGAAAATTAAAACAAAACAGAACGAAGGAAACTTTGACGCACAATTCGTATGCATCAATGGAGTTTCTAGATTCAGAGAACACCCTCATAGAGAGAGGGTTTGGAACTACATGGGGAGAGCGCCCATCAGTATGTGCATGGTTATTGAACTCGAAGATTGGGTTGAAATTCACAATGTTATAGTGCATAAACCTAGCCAAAGAGGCAGAGGAAATGGCACTGCTATGATTGCTGACATTAGGCAAGCTTTCCCCGATCATCACATCTGGGTCAACACTGGAGAATGCTCAAGAGGATTCTGGGAGAAGATGGTTGAAAGAGGTTTTATCGATTCTATCGAAAACGAATATTGGTGGCCTTGCAGGGATACGACATGCACTATCTGTCACCCAACTAGGACAACTGGAAAAAGGAGGTGTGGCTCATGGTGAGCGGAAATGGAAAGGAGATTATCCCTCCAGAGGATATGATTGACCACAACGATACAAATTTCTCGCAGATAGAGAAAATCATGACAATATTCGTTGCCTACAATCAAGCCAATATCCAACAAGGCACTCCTTGGGATAACTGGCCAGACTGGGAACTTTGCTTGACGGCGATGAATCCAGATGTCCACTTTGAAGATGAAGGTGAGTCCGATGGAATTAGAGCAGTTAGAGAGCACTGGTTGGCTGTGATGCAGTTCATCCACGACTCAGAACACATCGAGTTAGATGATTATCTCATCACTGTGAATGGTGTGCATGGGAACACTTTCAACTTCGCTATCTGCTTTCAGACCGAAATGTGGGGGACACCTATTATGACAAAAGATGGCTTTCAGGAATGTTTCAATGACATAGGCTTGGACCCGATACCATTCCCCCATATCTCGCCTAGCCAAATAGGACACAGCCTCGGGCCCCTTTGGGTGTGCCCAAAACATGTGCCAAAGTTTGGTGGTGAGCAGACTTATGACACAGATGACACGATTTGCATCGGGAAGGGTAGGGATGATACATTTCCATCCGCATTACACTCCCTACTGAACCTCTGCATTGATGACACGAAAATTTGGGCGAATGTCTGTGCAAGTGACCTTGAGATGCAAGAGAGAAGGGTTTGGATGAATGAAAACTGGCCCGGTGGAATTCCGGATCAAGATTGGGAGTACCAATGAGGTGAAAAAATGATGAAAAAAGAATTGAAAGAATTGATAATAGCAATGAAAATGATGTTTGAGGCGAAAACTGTAAATTTGGATATCGAGACTAAAATTGACAAAATAAGGCTGAAGGATTTCATCAAGCACGCAGAAAGAGAAGGGCTCAATATGAGTGAAGAAAACCACCCTTCATGGCCAGATGACTTTGAGGAGGACTGGGAATGAGTTTGTATTGGACCCCCAATTCAAATGCTCCTTTGTGGGATGCTGCAGGAGAGGATGAGCCCGAAGGGCCATTCTTCTCCGACCTTGAGTTGACACATATCAAGCAGTCAGGTCCAACCTGTGTACCGACCACATTAGCGATGATTGCTAGAGCAACGGGTGCGGATGTTGGGCCCGAGGATTTCATGCCGCTCATCAACTCGCAATCCCCTCACACTTGGTCCAAAGTACTGGAGCCATATGGGATGCAACTGGCATACTGTAATCAGGATTTGAGAAGGCTTGAGTACTACATCGACGAGTTGATTGAGCATGATGACTTGTTCTTGCTGTGCTTCTATTCTCAAGACCCACCCTATGAGCCAGACGGGAATGGGAAACTGTGTACTGCACACATAGTGACACTGCACAAAGATACAATCATCGATACTGCCAAAACAGACCAATATGCAAGTGGTAAGGCTAGAGATTATCACAGGCTAGAGAGACAAACGAAGAGGATTTTCAGAGTAGTACCGAAGGGATATGGAAGGTGTTTGTGATGATAACAAATGATATTCGAATCATGTACCCTGCTTGCGGTAGAGATTTCTGGAATGGCGGTGGCCTGAATGGCTCGCTTAACCTGATTAGAAAGGCCATTCACGGTGAAGGGCCAATAACCGATGAAGTGCCAACTTCATTGGATATCGTCTATTGTGATATTGACCCTAATATCGACCTACACAAGGTTAGGAGAGAGGTTAACCGACTGTTCTCCACAATGAATACACCCCATCTAAGACGTGAGAGAAATCTACTCGAATCGACGACACAGTTACATTTCGGTCCTGAGCCAATTGACGAAGGGTTGCCAATGGAAACTTCACCCCAAGATTGGGTACGAAACACTTGGGCCTTCGAGTTGGTTGGCCAACACCAAGGCGTGACTATCCGATTTCGATACTTCTCTGCGAGTTACCAGCAAGTGATGTATTACCTGTACTCGACAGGGTGGACCTTGGGTGCTGATGATGCCATTTTGCTTGGGAGCAACTGGAGATATTATGGTGAAGGCGGCCAGAATATGCACACAATCTTCCATACGCCTCTAAGTAAATTCTTTGACGAGGAGACGAAGGTTATCACGCGATATACAACAAGGCGATATCACCAAGGATTTTGGGAATCGGAGTTAGTCCATTGAGTAACTGCAAATATTACTGTTAAGATGTGCATTTAGATAAAAAATAATATTCCTTTGAAACAACAGCCATTGGCCCGTTTTACGGGTATCGCACTCTGGCACGTGAAAGCAATGTTGTGAAGATGAATGGTGGAGAAATGACCCCCTGTGGCCCCTTGGTGTATGGTGCACGCTGTGAGAGCAGAGGATCTGGTTCGATTCCAGAAAGGGTAGCATTCAGGTAAAGATGATGAAATAAAATATCCATCAAACTTGAGGAGAGTTTAACTTATCTGCGCAAAAGCATTGATTGCCGCATCTACATCCTCATCAGTAACATGAAGATGAAACACTGCTCTCAATGAAGTCGGTGAAATATCAAACAGGTCAACACCTTGTTCGGCTAACCCCTGAACTGCCTGATTTGCATCTTGACCTGCAGTGAGTGTGACATAGACCATGTTTGTTTGAACTGCGGATAAGTCAACGCTATATCCATCCATTGCGTTCACAGCCTCACCAAATCGTCGAGCCCGCGCATGGTCATCAGCCAGCCGCTCAACATTATTTTCAAGTGAGAAAATCCCTGCTGCTGCGATAATTCCGGCTTGTCGCATACCACCGCCAAACATCTTCCTCCAGCGGTGTGCTTGATTAATGAAATCTGAACTACCTACAAGAACTGAGCCAACTGGTGCACCCAAACCCTTTGACAAACAAATGGAAACTGTATCACAATTTTCTACCAACCTCGCTGCTGAAATCCCGCTAGCAACTGAGGCATTGAACAACCGCGCACCATCCATGTGAACTGCACAACCTCGTGACTTAGCAACTTCACAAATCTCATCAATAATTTCGACAGGGTAACACGAACCTCCACCACGGTTTGAGGTATTCTCTAAGCACACCAAAGTAGCATTCGGATAGTGACCTTGTGAACCCTCTGTCTTGCGAATTGCTGCCCCAACATCTGCTGCTGAAATTATCCCAGATGGACCACTTACCCGCGCCACCGAACACCCAGAAAGTGCTGCATATCCCCCACCTTCGTAAGTGTAAATGTGGCTATCCTTCTCCAAAACTATCTCGTCACCAGGATTTGTGTGAGTTCTCACTGCTACCGCGTTTGCCATGGTTCCTGACGATACATAGAGTGCAGCCTCTTTCCCAAGCATGTTAGCTGCAAGTGCTTCCAATGCCTTGACTGTCGGGTCGTCGCCTAGAACATCGTCTCCAACAGGGGCTGACGAAATCGCTTCGCGCATAGCAGCAGTAGGCTGAGTAACGGTATCTGAGCGCAGGTCAATTCGGTCAGTTGAGTACTCGCGCATTGTTATCGGGACAACGCCTTCACTCATAGCGAGTGCGCTTGAACCATTCTTCAGAAATTACTGATATAATGAGTATTCCCAACACATATTATTGAGATGTCAAAATACGATGGAAATGGTGTACTCCTGTTTCACGATTAGGTGAGTACCTTCCACGCTCATAAGCACTAGATGATACGCCTTGTTGAGTTGCTTCTACAACGAATTGGTCTTCCATCTCAACTTTGTCAAGGTCAGCGCCAGCACCTTCGCCAAGTTTATTTTCATCCCAAACATAACCGTGATAGATGATTTTTGTACGGTTAACTGAAATTGGAGATATGATGTTTACAGAAAGCCCCCATGGATAAAAATTCAACATTAATCCCGGGAAAATCCAGTAGTAGTAGGCTGCGATTTCTTGACCATAATCAGGTGAAGACTCTGGTAAATCAAAACATGCCTCACCTTTATTCGCCATTCCTACTTGCAGTACTCCACCATCAAAAAGTTCGGTACGATAGTTATCGTAATCTAGAACACCGTGAAGATCTTCATGCACATATGGGATGTGAAAACCCTCAAGATAATTGTCAACATATAGTGCCCAATTAGCTTCAACTTCCCACTCACGGTGACGCGTTTGGTCGTGTTTGAATTCAGATATTGGCATCCATCCAATTCGCTCAATGATTGGCTTTAGCAACTCTTCAAAAGCGGTCCCGTCTAAAGTTGAAAACAACAGCCCATTCCATTCTGAAAATGGATACTCTTTGAGATTATCAGCATCACTAGGAAAATTTTCAACCCCTTCAAACTCCGGCATGTTGCGAAAGCAACCATCCAATCCAAATGTTCGGCCATGATATGTACACCTAAGTGAGGAACCACCACACTTTTCATTGGCAATTAACATTCCACGATGTGTACAGACATTGGACAAACAACGTATTTCATCATTCTTAGTAAGCACTAACGGTTCTCTCATTAACCCCACAAGATGTGGTAAAGGAATGACATTATTATCTTCAAAATCACTAATATGTGCTGCAAAATGCCAATTAGATGTGAACTTAGTTCTCAACTTTTCAAACGTTTCAGAATCAGTATAATATCTCGAGGGGAGAGTTTCTGCCTTACTAATATCAGGATTAATTATTGACATCAGCACACCTCACACATCGAGGTCTCCACGAACGAATTTGATGTATCGCTGCTCTTCATTTTCTTCAAATGGATGCGCACCGATATTCTGCTGGTAAGCAATCCCCATCCAATCCCCGTCAGGTGAAATTACTGTCTCAAAGAAATCGTGAAGCGCGTGGGTATCGGAATTATCTTGCTCGTATTGAGTAACCACATGAAGTGGGATTGGATCTGCAACTTTGAAATTCCATGTGTCATTCTCTTGTGGCTCGCGCAGTGCACCTGCATACAGGAACCACTCTTTACCTGCAGTGTAACCATCTTCACTACCATTTTGGGAGTAATCTAAGCCGTAGAAGGCAATGCTGATGACATTGTCTTCACTGAGGGACACGAATGGATACATGTTGATTCCACGCTCAAATGGTGTTGCATTCCACGATGACCAGTTGGTGCCATTGTCGTATGAAATTGCCACACGTAAAGCCCATGCCCCAGTATCACCGTTTGGGCAATCTGCCCAAACCACTGCAACTGTTCCTGCCTCGTTATTGTTGACTACAGGATAACCTTCTGGACAGTTTCCAAAGCGTGGACCAAGGTCAACTGGTGCCGCCCAACTACCATCTGAAGGTCCTGGACCTGTACCTCGGCCATAGTCATCAGAGATGCGAATTTGAACAGTGCCTGAATTGGAATCGGCGTTTTCCTGAGCCACGAATACGTAAGGTCCGTGCTTCTGACTTGAGATTGTTGACCATCCACCGGGCATTGAGTAACATTGGCTGAATGAGTTGCCCCCGTTTTCTGAATGGTAATACCAGTATCTTCCAGAATCAAGTGAACATTCAGGGGGGCTTGCTCCTGAATTGCCAAGATAGTGGATGATTCCATCTCCTTGTGCCGCAACCCATGGGCGGTCATCTGCTGCCATTGTGTTCATGCGGTCACAAGCGCCTGATTC
>DUDF01000103.1:1111-2668 GCA_012959435.1 Candidatus Poseidoniales archaeon | reverse complement strand
AACTTTCTATTCCTTCCAGTCATGGCCCAATTGGTGCACCTCCATCAAGTCACGAAGAGATTGCAATTGCTGATGCAACAATTTTACAAAAAGTAAAAGATAGTAAAAACACAGAGGTTAAAAAATAAAACGAGATACTATGACGAATCAAAGGATTCCCATGATACTTGCGGCTCTTTTGATGTTTATTTCCATTTTAACTGCAGGACTAATTACTGCATCCAATGGCGCCCAACACCCCTTCAAAAAGTAAAAGGTATAGGAATCAGGAAAACAAAAACATCAAACGATAAGAATTAGAGGCGATTTCATGGGCGGCATTAGGAAATCAGTATTCATTGCCTCGCTTCTTCTCATAACCACCATATTTAGCGTAGGAATGGTATCTGCTTTAGATGGTGACAACGATGGTATTGATGATACGGTAGATGATTGCCCATTTGCTTGGGGAAATAGTACCACTGTTTACTCTGGTTGCCCTGATGGTGATGGTAATGGTGACCCTGATTTTACGAATACTCAACTCAGTGACTGGGACGATTCAATGAGGGCGCTGTATTCTAGTGATGGGAGTTCAAGAGCGGTATCATGGGCTCCAGATTCAATATATTTGGCGGTTGGTGGTGGGAGCGATGTCATTCTCTATACTGCTAACGGCTTGACTATTGCAACCTTGTTCTCATTTCCTGACGAATATATTCGGTCATTAGCTTTCTCACCTGATGGCTCCCTTCTAGCAGCAGGTGCTTATTTCAACGATGGAGATAATATGTCCCAAATTGTAGTATTGCAGATGGATTGGCCAACCAAAACTGCAACTGTTCTAGCCAATCTTAGTAGCTATCACTTTGATGACGTGCCTAGCGTGACTTGGTCATCCAATGGCTCCTACCTGTTTACCGGTAGCGGTGAAGGCGAACTCCGCCAATTTGCTACGAATAACTGGACTATGGTGAGGAATTATTCATTTGCTCCAGGGGATACTGTCTGGAGCATTGATGCCAGCCCTGATAATCGTTTAATCGCCGGTTTAGCAGCTGGTGGAGAACTGAAAGTCTTCTGGACTAACAACGGTACAAAATACATGGAATTCGCCAATCATACTGGCTCCCATGCTCTTGGCATTACGTTTAGTCCAGATGGTCGCTGGTTGCTGACTGGAGGGTTTGATAATCGGGTCAATATATACAACGTCACAAACGCTTCGCACGTAGTGGGATTCACTGATAGTTCTCGTGACGTTTACTCAATCTCTTTCTCCCCCGACGGCGCATTCTTCGTTGTGGCAGGTGGTGATGATGAGGCTCGCATCTATTTGAGTCCTGATAACGTAGCAAATGTATCGAACTACTCAGAGGTGGCTAGATTTGGTTCGTTTGGTAATAGTGGTAACAGTCGTGGAGTCAGGGCCGTACAGTGGTCTCCAGACAGCACTAAAATTGGTCTTGCTCAGAAGCGAGGGCGAGCAACGGTCTACATTCTTCCCGAAGGTTTCCTTCAGTTAAGGGGGGATGTAACCTCGCAGTTGATGGAAAACCGATGGCGCAGTAACTGGAT
>DUDF01000103.1:0-1036 GCA_012959435.1 Candidatus Poseidoniales archaeon | reverse complement strand
AAGATCTCTGTAACCCAAGCCTTGGAAATAAAATTGGTGTCAATTTCAGTACAGCACACCAAATCGCTGCACCCATAGCAAATTATTCTACTTCTGGCTTGCTTAATTGCACATTTACTAGTACACAGTTACTAGAGGTCCCTGTTGGTAGGATGCCAGCATCATTCTTTGTCCAAACAGGCGGTGTAGCCGAGGCGTGTCTGAAAACCATAGGTGGCCTTTCCATGGGGCAACTTAGGTGGCTTATGTCGGGTGCAAGTGTTTCAACACTAACTCAGCCGGGATGGGCTCCAGGCATGAATCTGGCAAGCATTGCACCGAATGATGATGGTAACGGCGTTGCGGAATGGATTGATCTTGACCCCTCATGCCCAAATGAAGGTGTGCACGTTTTTGGTAGATGGGACAACCGTTCTGTGCCTATAATGGCTGAACAACTTTTGACCTGTGCTGGTTGCCAATTTGCCGAGAATTTCTACGCCAGTACTACTTCACGGTATAGATTCAATGAAGAATCAAGAACTGACATTCTTTTCGCTGTCGCACAGAATGATGAGGCTCTTGGATTTACTGAGATGAGGGCTTCAAATAATTACTCTGGAATTTGGCATGTTCCAATTGCCGATAATTGGACTCATAGTGCTAAGGATCACATTGCAGCTGGTGGGCTTGGTGTACTGCCCTCCTACAACAATAGTTCAAGTGGGATTTATGCTGCTCAATCAGATTACAAATTTATTATCAATTATGCCGAGTTGGATGACAAGTTCTCACTACTAAATTGGTTGTTAACTGATGATGGCCAAGATGAATGGGATGCTATGGGATTTGTGCGGCTAAGTGTATTGGCTAGAGTTGATGCTTGGGCAAGATTAGGAGTTGATGCCACACACCTTCTTCCTGATGCAGATGGTGATGGTATTTGGGATGGGAAAGATCATTGCCCACTGACTTTAACTGGGTTGGTAGTAGATGAAAATGGTTGTGCCTCAAACCAAATTGATACTGATGGAGACGGGTATTTCAACCACGAAGA
>DUDF01000102.1 GCA_012959435.1 Candidatus Poseidoniales archaeon | reverse complement strand
GCCCCATAGCCCCATCATCTATTTCTCCTCGAAGGCGTGAACCAATTACTACATCACATTCTCCTGCATCCATTCGTCTTAGAAGGTAGGGGATGTCTCGTGGGTCATAAGTACCGTCAGGGTCAAGCATCACAAGTGCTTCATCACCACTTTCAATATAGTGTTTAAACGCTTGACGTAAGCCCATACCTTTGCCAAGTCCGCCACGCTGGTCGTAAACGGTCATGCCCAAATCGCGAGCCACTTTTACTGTGCCATCAGTAGAATACCCATCAACTAAAACGAGTCTATGGTTCCATCCCATTTTTTTCAATTCAGTTGTTGGAATCATCTCCACAACAACAGCTAGTCCTTGAACCTCATTTCGAGTAGGTAGAAGGATGGTAAGGTTTCTCATCTGTTTTTCCAACATACCAACTCCTTCATTCAACCATCGGTCTGAGTTCTACCCAATGAATCCTTACTCCATCATGGTCAATCAATTGATCACCACGGCCGGTGATTGCTAATGGATTCACCCAACTGCTACCACCTCCAGAGACTAGAATTTCAACTTTCAATTCATCTGCTAGGCTTGTTTTTGTGATGAGAGTTAATTGTTGCCAACCGCCATCAGTGGTGTAGTGCCTACCTTCAATTTCAGTACCATCGATAGAATAAATTTCTACAGTCAATCCTGCTGGTGCATCCACCATGACATTGATTTTCACAGTCTGGTCGCGACTCCCTCTTTCAAGGGGTACGCTCAATGAGATATTTCCTTGACTCAGGAATGGCTGTGAATCGGGACGATTCATCAACTGGTCAGCATCTACCATCCACCAGGGGTCAGTTCTCCATTTACACGGGGCGATACAAGATTCCTCCTCGGGATACACAAATGTGCTACTGGTTGCAGACCTACTAGTAGGGATTTCCTTCAGTGTCCATAGTCGACTACCATCAATATCTATGCTTATTTCCCAATATGGCGAATTTGCAAAAACCTCTCCAAAGGTTCCCATTGGACTAGATAGGGCATGAGTTACCCCGAATTGTAGTAGTGTTTCAGTATCATCTTGGAGAATCGCTGAGCGCACATGTCCTTGGTTGTTCACCTGAACATCCACTAGACCAAGAGAAGGGAAAGTAGTCAAGCCAATTTGTGCATCAATATCGTACGCGTTACCCCAATGCGCATCCTCAGTGAACAGTACGGAACCCGCTGGCAGGTTTAGTGTGCTCATTAAATCCCGGTCACCTTTTGTTTGTACACTAAGTTCATCATGGCTTGAAAGTTCAATTAACAGCGCGTTTGCTATTGTTAATTGGAAAATAACGAAGATGAAAACTGCTGCCATCCATTTTTTGTCAATGGGCTGTGGTAATTTCATTGGCAACCACATCAATGCAGATTCGTCGTCAGTTGCTTCCTTTGCGCTGGCTGAAATTTCATCAGCAGTTAAACTCCGACTTGCTTCAAGCATTTCTTGAACCATCGCTTCTCCGTCTTGGTCAACTGAGATTGGTCGCTCTCTTGGGGTTAGTTTAACGCTATTCGAAAGAATAATTCCGCCAACTATTGCCAATGGTATGTGGAAGGCGTGCAGAGCCATGCTGTAGAGTACATACGATAGTAAAGTAAGGAATGAGAACGCGATAACCCCATTGAACAAATGGACTAGAGTTAGAACCCAGTTGATGCTAATCCAGACAGCTAACATTACGACTTCAATGCTGGTTCTAGTTCTCCATAAAGCCCATGCAGCCAAGGCAATAGCGACTGGGCCGTTGAACATGATTAGGCTAAATCCACCTTGCCAACCATATTCAGAAAACACAGGCTCCGACAGCAATCTAGGTGCAAAGGTAACTAGCACAATATAAGCAGCAATGCTGAGTATCACTGTTGATGTGAGTGCTAGACGACTGACAGCAATTTCTCTTCTCATTCCAAATCTATGGGTGATGAGGTAGGCTCCAAGTAAGGTGCCTAGATAGAGGGCTCCAGTTGGGTGAATGGCTCCTGTGGTGATGACACAAATAGCGAACAAGATGTCTTGCCCCCGCCTTCTCTCAGCAATTGGTCTTAGTAGAACTAACAGCCCTATTACTAAACCAAGTTGACTTGCTACTGTGGGGTATCCTGAATCATGAGCCTTGACAAAAAGTGCTGGGACAAGTGCTAAGCAAAGTAGAGTTGGGCCACTTGCTCCCCATCTATCAGATGCACCTGCTATACCCCATAATAATGCAAATAGTGAGAGTTGGCCAACTAGGTGGATTGCACTTGCTGGCGTCATTCCTACTACAGTTTGTAGCAACGCTGCAGTTGCAGGTAGAGCAGGGGGATATGTCCAATTTCCTTCTGAGATTGCTGGTAAAGATAAATCTCCACTAGTTGCTAAACGATGTGAAAGTGTTGAGAAACCAATCCAATCAACACCATTTGGATATTCGAAGAGCAGAAGAGGGAGCAGTGAAAGAAGAGCCGCAGTTGCCAATGCTAGAGGTAACCACCATGAGCGAGAAGATGCAAGGTCGGTGGCCCGGGTTTTCTTGTTTTCAATGTCCTCTTCTAATTCCGTAGTTTCACCATTTAATGATTCAGTTTCAATGGCTTTTGGCAGTTCACCTTCAGATTCAATTAGGTCTGCACGTTCTTCCATTAACTCCCATTGTGAGAGGCGGCGAACTCGAATGACATCTCTTTTCCAGT
>DUDF01000101.1:2449-2716 GCA_012959435.1 Candidatus Poseidoniales archaeon | reverse complement strand
ATGAAACCCAATCAGAAGAGGAATGACACCGTTCCATTGATGTGTACAACAATTGTGGCCTGAAAAGGAGGGGGAGCCAATGGTCCGAGTTACTGAAGTCACCGATGAAGATGCCCCCCTCGCCTTGTTAGTCGATAACAATGAGATGGCATTGTATCGCATGAATGAGATATTTCGCCAGCGAAATTATCGGGTTATTGAATGCCAAAATGGAGATAAAGCAGTTGACCTTTTCATCACAGAACAACCAGATTTAGTCATCATTTC
>DUDF01000101.1:486-2374 GCA_012959435.1 Candidatus Poseidoniales archaeon | reverse complement strand
GATGCAAGAGTTATTTTTACCACACCTCGAAACAAGTTAGAGTTAGCTAAAGATGCAGTATTTAGTGCCGGTGCTGTTGCTTTGCTTCAAAAACCAGTTACCCAATCATGTATTGATGAGGTTTGGGATTTGGTTATGGGTGACATACCAGATGCACCAGGGATTGAAGATCTTGACCAGTTGTATCCAGATGTTGATGATGATGTGACAGTTGAGTTAGAACTGTTACCCCAACCCCCACCTCCTTCTGCTTTGCCGGCATTGGGCCCCCCACCCAAGAGAAAAAAGAAGGGAAAAGGATTGTTGATAGTTGCAGTATTGTTGTTCTTTTGCTCCGCTGGAGCGATTGGTTACGGGTTGTATACCATGGGACATATCCCATTGTAGTCAGAATTTAGGTTCATTCAACAACGGTTGTTGAGGTGATTCAAGTTGTGTTTGTTGAGTTCCTATAGTGGTATTTAGTACCTTGAGCGGAACTAATTGAACAGGAACATAGGGCACAACAACGGAACCAACAGGGGCATCAGTTGAAGTTTCCACTTTATGCGACACACTACTCAGTAATCCAGGGTCACAAGCAGCAATCCGCGCGTCTAATTGGCTATGAATCCAAACTTGCCAACCAGCCACTAAAATGAGTCCAACAGTGATAGCAGCCGCAACCATCCACAGCACAATATCACCTTCCCCCATGAGAATTGGTGAAGCATAGGCTCCTGTCAATCTTCCGCTTCAAAGACCGCTGCGCTGAAGTAAAGCATTCCAAGAAACATTCGCGTACGATTTTGCCGCCTCACTTGGATTTTCAGCGCGATGAATCCCACTACCGACAATGATTCCATCTGAACCAGCTAGAACCGCTTCTGTTGGGCCACCGTATCGCTGACCAAGTTCAGCATCTCCAGTTACTAGATTAACACCTGGTGTCCAAATCATCTTGACTTCACCAACTTTTTTGCGCAATTCTGCCAACTCATTTGCCCGTGAACCATTACCAATGAAACCAAAGCAAGCAGGATGCTCTTTTCCAGCCTCAACAACAGCATCGGTATATCCAGGAATCTCCAAAAGATTGCCAGCACTACTCATCTGAGCGAGTAAAAGAACCCCCCCATGCCGTCCAACATTTGACCACCCTTCAGCCATACCATCCAAAACAGATGGCCCAGAAATTAAGTGAGCAGTCATCAAGTCAGCCCAAGAGCGCGAGTCATACACCCCACCCATTTGGTCACGAGCGATTTTACCAATATCACCATGTTTTCTATCTTCAAATATTAACATGTCAGCGTCTTTCGCCTTGTTACAAAATTTAGCCCAACTTTCTGCTGTCCAATCTTCAACCAAATCAACATGAGTTTTGAGTGCTGCCACATGAGGGCTGACATCCTCAAGCAATTCAGTAAGGCCCGCCATAGTATAGCGGTCAGCCGCTAATACCACCATACTCTGTTTGTCAACCACAGTTTCCATCCAGCGTCGAGCCAATGGATTCGGGTTGGCATTCCACCGCTCACCCCACACTTCGCTAGGTTGCATCAAGCGAGTGGGCAGGGCGACATCCCTCAAAGTTTCCTCATGCCCAGTTATTGTCAATAATCGGCGGGATGGAGTCAATTATTGATTCCTTTATTGGCCGGAACACCATTGACAACTCTTGTTTTGCTGGTGTCGCATCATATGTGCAATATCGCCGTAATGACTCCCTAGCCCATTTCAGACTTATTTTTGGATGAAATATAGCTGCAATCAAGCATATAGTGTAAGGAAGAACCCCCTTTGGCCATTTTCTCTCTGGATAAGCAGTTCGCAAAATATCAGCCACGTCCCTCATCCACATGTCGCCACCAATTACTAAATATCTTCCACAAGGCTCTCCTTCAGT
>DUDF01000101.1:0-358 GCA_012959435.1 Candidatus Poseidoniales archaeon | reverse complement strand
ATATACGAAAGGCTACCCCCCAAATGTCGCTTTGATAATGGGGGACCAAATACAACACACGGGTGAATGGTGACAAGCCGAGGACGTGTATTTACATCTTTGTTTGCGTGCCATTCTCTGACCAATTTTTCAGCACCAGCCTTTGCTAATCCATACGCATTATTCTCAACAGTCGCATCATCGGCCCAAGATTCGGATGTAAAACAGACTCCATTTTCATATTTTGTTGGTCTGATAGCAGCAGTAGATGAGGTGTGAACAAGTCGTTTTACGGAATTTGTTGCATCAATTGCATCACAGATATTTTGAGTACCAATTAATGATGGGTCTACTACATCTTTTTGAGGGTTAGATTTAC
>DUDF01000100.1 GCA_012959435.1 Candidatus Poseidoniales archaeon | reverse complement strand
CATTGTGTATGTAGTATATCACTTCAAGTATTGTAAGCAGCATAGTAATTATTATAGCATAGTAACTATATGTAGTTATGTACGTAATAGGAGTATGGATGAATATGTAATGGCCATATCGTGTGTCACATCATTAATAAAAGGAAATGAAGCTTCATTCAGCAGCAGCAAATGTATGCCTTAGAGATAATATGGTAAATCAATTTGGCATTCAACCTGCCGAGTTACTTAACACTCTAGAATGGGCAATGAATAACCGTTCACAACCCGAAAAGCATCAAGGTAATGCACCAGTTTTAGAGAATTCTATTGAACCTGTAGACCTGGGAAAATTGCCAATCCCACACCACTACCCCCAAGACCGAGGCCGTTACATGTCAGCCAGTATTATCATAGCCGAGCACGCAGGAATACGCAATGTATCCTTTCACAGGCAATTTGTAAGAGATGAAAATCACTTAGTCGCGCGTTTAGTTCCTCGCCACCTCAGAACCATGGTTGATGAAGCAAGAGAACAAGGTGATGTAGTAAATATTGCAATTGTTAACGGTGCTGACCCTTGCCTTCTTTTAGCTGCTGCCATGTCCTTCAACGAATCAATTGATGAACTCACAGTAGCGTCCTCTTTGTATCAAAAATTCTATGGCCAGGCAATGCAAGTTATCACATTAGAAAATGGAATAACAGTCCCAGCAGATGCAGAGTATGCAATGTGTGCAACTATTACCATCGAAGATGATGATGAAGGACCGTACATTGACATTACTGGGACCATTGATGATGTTCGAAAACAACCTGTCATCGAAGTTCACTCTATCCATCACCGGAACAATCCAATATTCCATGCAATTCTACCCGCATTAGCTGAGCACCACGCACTAATGGGTCTACCTCGCGCACCAACTATTTTCTCTAATGTTGCAAAAGTTTGTGATTGCCGGGATGTTGTAATGACATCTGGTGGTTCAGGTTGGCTTGCTGCAGTTGTCCAGATTGAGCCACAATCGGCTGATGATGCTAAAAAAGCCATAATGGCTGCTTTTAGTGGGCATCCATCGATGAAATCCGTAACAATAGTTGATACGGATATTAACCCATCAGACCCAGTTAGGGTAGAGTGGGCATTAATGACACGATGGCAACCAGATAAAGACACGGTAATCCTTAGTAATCAGCGAGGAAGTAGCCTTGACCCCACGAGAACTGAAGATGGATTAACCTCAAAAATTGGTTATGATGCTACTATACCATTTGGTAGTGATAAGAAACCATATACTTCTGTACTATAGGTCACTCAATAATTGGGAAACTTCAATGGTGCCAACCATCAGAGCAGGGCATGGCGAATAGTAGTGGCTCCTCATTACAACATCCTCGTCGCAGTCTAGGCAACAGACACCGTTCACAGGCTCAAAAGTTTCTTTCTTTAGCGCAATCAACACCCAAATTATCAATTCAGAACTTGAAATGGGCAGAACAGAGTGCTAGACAAGCAGTATTACATGATTTTACTCACGAAGAAAATTGGCGTCTACTAGCGGAGATCAAAACACTAGCAGAAGACGAAATGGGCTTAAGAGCGGTTTTAGAGGACCTGTTTGCGGTATTAGGAAGAGACCCTGAACATTTACAACAACTTGCCGAAGTTAACATGCTTGAACACGGGTTCTCACTGCTATCAGCATCACTTGCAGCAGACCCTCTTGACCCAGGGTATTGGGCACAATTAATTTCTACAGATTTTCTCGAAGAATTAGAAAATAGATTTTTCCACCTCGATTTATCCGATCCACGAGCAAATGTATTGTTTGGAAGAAGATTAGAAAGGGTCAGAACTATTGACGAAGAATTGTTTATTCGACTAGTTAGAAAATTACTCGCTCAGAGACCTTTCAACCATGAAGCATGGATTGAACTAGGACATTTACATGAAAAAAGACATGAATATGACGAAGCATGGTTCTGTTATGACCAAGCCCAAACGCATTTTCCCCAAATTACTTCAAGAGATAAGTTCAGAACACGAATGGAGAAACGATTAGATAAACATGATTCCAAATGGGCCAAGCCAGACAATAGTAGCCGCGTTAGATTCCTAAAGAGAATGGAAGTGCTAGCTCTAAAAGTAAAAACTACCACTGTTAGTGATGAAAAGATAGAATCTGAAGAAGAAGTCAATCTTGGAGATGAAGAAGAAAATATTAGAAAATTAATAGAAAATCAAGAATATTCTTCCGCCTTTTTCCTAGCAAGAAGGTTAGTTACCAGCGGTGAAGAATGGGCAAGCACTTATCTTGAACAAGCCCAAGAACATCTTACTGATTCAACATAGAAAGGACGGTGGCATCGCTTACCTTACCAGATTCTAGTATTTTGTCACTAAAATTTTCCGAACCAATTGCCCTTTCCGCTTCTAACAACACAGCAATATCTGGTCTCGATTCGCCCTCAAACCCAAGGTTCCAGTTCTCAGTACACCATTCAACAATTTCCTTTAGGTCATCAGGATGTGCGCGGCATGGCGAATTTTCACCCAATTCTCTGGGTTTAGCATTGCTAACTACTTCTGACATTCTAGGTGCTGAATCATCAATATTTGTAAGACTTAAATCCATCCAAATTAAGGCAGATTGATGTGCGGACTCAAGCATTTCATTGTTTGAGCATGATTTGAAGGCAACCCACGCATGGCGTTGGCTTGAAACAAAATCTCCTAATTCAAAAAGTAGGCAAGAAATTTGTAATCTACTAGTTGCAATTATTGGCTCTTTATGTGGCCCCTCT
>DUDF01000099.1 GCA_012959435.1 Candidatus Poseidoniales archaeon | reverse complement strand
CACCAGCATCATAACTTACGTTAACAGCATCTGACTCACCTGTTACATTGACACTGAACCGATTCTGGTCGATTGAAAAGATGACCAAGTCACCAACCTGGTCTGCTGCCTTCAAAGCACGGGCAAATTTTGCACCAGAAAGACTGACAGAGATATCGGTGTCCAGTTCAGGAACATTTGGTTCTTGCATGTTTTGACGGTCAAGAGGGCGAATAGTCCGCTCGATTTCGCCGACTTGGAATTCGACCTTACCAACGCTATCATTGTAGTTGATAACAATCAGATCACCAGCGCCAGCAAGTTGTACTAGTTTGGATATTTTTGACAATTCTAAGCCTAGAACTGATTCAGTCACATCATATGATTCAAAAGCCGCAGAATCAACTTCGAGTTGAATCATTGCTACATGGCTTGGGTCTACGACCCTCACCACGAGTTTATCCTCTTCAAAATTGAAGCGAGCTTCTTCTACCAAAGTTGACAAAATGTCAACCACCATTCTGAAGGTTTCTTGACGGGCTGTTATGTTCATCATGTCGGTCCCACACCCCTGCGATGTATCGTGTCTTCAAGGAGGGCTCAAAAGGCTTCGCAATGAGAAGGGTCTCAAAATTGACCCAATTAGTAATCTAAAATCACTCTAATCGTGTCGCTCGTCTCGCTCTGTAAGTGGGTGGCCAACTCGCAAAACATCAACATCTATTGTCCGCTTGTCGCTCTGCATGAGTTCTAGGCATCGCTCCATAACACCTTCATCCATTTCGCCAGCGAATGAAAAGAGAGGGGAAAATTCACCCTCGCCTCGGTCACGGTCGCCCATATTTTCTCTGTGGTGTTGTGCTCGGGCAGGTTCTGGGTGTATTACTTCGGTGCCGCGTGGGTTAACTCGAATCACAGTAGTTGACCCATCCTCACTAGTTCGAATAATCTCGTACTCAACCCAGTCGCCGTGGGTGCGAGTAACTATAATTGTTCCATCATCAAGAAATTCAAGGTCCAAGCCAGCCATTTCTTCTCTAACTCGGTCGGGTTCAACTCGGTCAGTTTGGTTTTGTTCAACCTCATCAGTTGTGGCCCAACCGTGGTTTCTTAGGAATAGGGCAAATTCTTCTTGGGTAACGACTTCCTCTGTTACTGTGCCATCAGTGTTCACGATTCGAATCACATATTCCCCAGATGTAGTTCTAGACACTACAATGTTGTCTGGTAAATGCCAGTCAACATCGACGTTTGTGTTGTCCGAATTATTGTCAGTTGAATCGTTATTTCCATTATTATCTGCTTGCCTTCCTGTAGCAGTATAACGGTCTCTAAGGGCAGAGTCTGAATTCATATCCCAGTCTCCTCGGTCAGGCATGTTGGTCTTCATTTCTTTACAACGCTCTAACCAAGCAGATTCACTTTTGTCTAGGGTCGAATCAGTCTTCTTTTCGTTACTGTTCGCAGCGTCATTACCACTATCACCTGCAGCGGCAGTATCATTCATCTCAAGGGATGACATAGATGCCATCCCGCCCAAAACCAGTAGCAATACCAAAAGGATGCTTAGTGCGCCGTTTAATCGAATTCCTGTTCCTGAAGCCATATTGACCAATTGCTGAGAGGTGGGGCCCCCTTCAAAACTTTGCGCACAGGGTTATGACCCCTATAGGGGGTCAAATTAAGTGAATTTAGTTTGATATCTCAACCTTGGTATTTCATCCAATGGTTGGTGTTCTGGTCTCTATACCACCAAGTCCCGGAGTTTGGAGGGTGTTCAAGATACTCGTATCCATCTTGCTGCATTTTCCCAACTTGTGATGGGTGTGGTGAGGATGTCATTGCTGGTGCACCTGAGGTAGGGTGACTTACACTGGCACCTCTAGTTGGCATCCCAGCACCAGTAAATTGGAGGTTACTTCGTGGTTCGTTGAATAGTGATTCGTGTCCTTCATTATCGTCGTCATCTTTTCCTCGACGCATGATTGTGATTGCGGCAATTAATACAACAACTCCTACAACACCAAGGATCCCACCTATCATCATTGGTGAAGCGATAATTCCACCTGATAATCCAGCCGCAGGCTTTTCACATCCTGTACTATCAATTTCAGTACCTGCTGTAGTGTCTACACAATCGTCGTTTTCATTTGCGATTCCATCTGCATCATTATCTAGAAGTGTGTCGCATCCATCAGATATTTGGTCATTATCAACATCAATATTGTCATCAAATCCAGCGCATTTGTCATCAACATCTGCTACCCCATCATCATCAGAATCAATGATGTTATCACAACCGTCAGCAACCCCATCTCCGTCTACATCAACGCTGTCATCAAACCCTGCACAGGTATCATTAGCGTCGGAAACTCCGTCATTATCTGAATCTATGATATCATCACAACCGTCTGGTGTTCCATCTGAATCAACATCAATATTGTCATCATGGCCGGGGCAAACTTCGAATGAATCGGCAACCCCATCACCATCCGAATCAATAATTGCATCACATCCATCAACGATTCCATCTTGGTCAACATCAATTCCGTCATCGTAACCAGCGCATTCATCCTCAGCATCAGAAACGCCGTCAAAGTCACTATCAACAATGTCATCACAACCATCAGGAACCCCATCTTGGTCTACATCAATAGCATCATCAAATCCTGGACAGAGGTCAGCAGTATTGTTGACTCCATCCCCATCATTATCAATCATTGAATCACAGCCATCTGGGATTCCATCTAGGTCAACATCAATGCTATCATTAAATCCTTGACATTGGTCCAAGTCATCTGTTACTCCGTCA
>DUDF01000098.1:2522-2806 GCA_012959435.1 Candidatus Poseidoniales archaeon | reverse complement strand
GATTATGCGCAAACACCTCGGTGGATGGCAATACAGAGTCTTCTGCAGTATTCCTATTTACTCCAAATGCCTTTAGCATTGCAGCATTTAGATCTACAGCTTGTTTATTATGTCCGGAGGACGTATCATATAACCATACACCAATTGCCAGAGACAAAACCAGGTCATCGTTTTGCCCTTTTTGGGCCTGAGCCTTACTACCTTTCCAGATAAATGTCTTTAGCTCGTTATATAGTCTGTCAGAGTATAGCTTTATATGATCATTCCTCAGGACTTCTTCAAGT
>DUDF01000098.1:0-2328 GCA_012959435.1 Candidatus Poseidoniales archaeon | reverse complement strand
CATATCTCATACCAGCTTCATTAAGCAATATTGCAAATTGATCAGGTGGAATCTTTCCTTTATACTCTGCAACAATCTCTGATTCGTTTGTATCAATAACATGAAATGCGCTATAATCACCGGCATCGCCACGGGCAACATCAGCAGATATTATGTACTTGTGATCAGTGAGTGGATATTTCCACACCCAGACGCCCATTTCTGGGCCCCACTTCTCCATAGGATTACGTACTTGTTGCCGAATCCTTTCAATATGTTCAGCCAGCAAAAACGTTTCCCCTGATGCTGCAAAGTCACATAGAAGCT
This sequence comes from Candidatus Poseidoniales archaeon, assembly GCA_012959435.1. Taxonomy (GTDB): domain Archaea; phylum Thermoplasmatota; class Poseidoniia; order Poseidoniales; family Thalassarchaeaceae; genus MGIIb-Q1. The sequence goes on along the minus strand of DUDF01000098.1, from coordinate 2,022 downwards.
CCTGGGCAATCTGCTGCTGGGTAAGGTTCTTGCACTCATTCTCGAACCACTCGTCGGCGCGTTCAGGGTGCACGTGCCATGGAAGTTTAATTGGGTTGAATTCACTCTCGCCGGCATCGGCGCGCATGTATAGATCATAATATTGACCACCGACACCATTTGGTGTTGATAAGACAATCGCTCGGCCACCGGTTGATAGGGTAGGATACAATCCCATCCATAACTCATCGAAGTTTCTAACGAATGCAGCCTCATCAACAATCAGTAGGGTCAGCGCCTCTGAGCGACCGGCATCATCAGAGGTAGGGATAGCCTTTATAGTTGAGCCATTTGTAAACTCAACGGCCGTTTTATTATTTGTGCTTAGCTCAGGCAACACTAGCCAAGGAGGAAGATGCTTAAGGGCAACCTTCACCTTCTTAATGAAGTTCATCGCCACACTAAGCTTTGTTGCAATAACAAGGATATTTTTATCCTTATAAAAAATAGCTAACCAAACTGCATACGCAGCAGTAAGGGTCGAAATTCCAAGCTGGCGCGATTTCAAGATAACGTTGTAACGATGATTAACAAAATCATCAATACAGACATCCTGAAATGGAAACGTTGCAAACGAAATTAGTCCACGGGTGGGATGCTGGATCTTGACGTATTTATTGAAAAAATACTTTGGATCTTTACCGCACCTAACTATTTCTCTAACCTGTCTTTGTTTATTGACAGTGGCCATATTATTACTGCACTCTTAAAACACAATTCCGTCTATAAATTGCAATCTTTCTTGGATTGTGGTTTGAGGCTGAAACCATCTCTATGCTATCTGAGTTTGAAATCTCTTCAAGTTTTAGTGTGGTACCAGCTACTTCCTTATATTGGGATCTTGTATGATCAAGCTTTCCAGCAATTATTTGCATAGACTCTTCAATCAGTCTATCTACCTGTTGCCTTAAAGAATGTTCTGACGCAAAATGAACGACCGTTGAATACTTTATGATCATCTCATCCTGCTGCAGCGCGCATGTTAAAGATCTGGTGCCATCACCACTGCTCTTTCCCCATGTATAATTGACTACATCGCTAAGTTGATTTAATTCGTCTTTTGAAATCATGACTATCTCCTAGATGCCTCCCTATCTAATTATTCCAGTGACTGACTATTTGACCTGATAGATGAAGGAAGGTAAACAATTTCTTCTCTCTACTTCTTTTATTATCTCTTTCTGTGGCGGGCGCCATCCATCTTTCCAGGATATAGAATTAGGCTGGGCCCACTTGATTGAACAACTATAACAACATTCATATCTCTTGTGTTCCGCCAAGTCCGTAAAGTCTTTCATTAGAAACCCGCAGACGCTGCACTTTGTAGGAACGACATCCGGATACTGGTCAGGGACAATTATTAAAAATCCGGCGGGATGCTCAATCATCTTTCTATTATTTGCCATTTTTTTCCAATTATCCATCATTTGCCTCACGGCCGTTGCAATATACCCTGGAGTCTTTTCCCTTTTTAGAGATGTCGATAACATTATCAACAATATCCTTTACCCCATCCACATGGGAAATAACGATAATATTTCGAAACCATCTCTTTAAAGACTTAAGCAATCGATTACAGGCCTCGACATTCATATCATCTAATGCCCCGAAGCCTTCATCAATAATTAGTAAGTCTGTCTTAGGAAGAGAAGACACATTAATCAACGCGACGCGGATTGCTAAAGAAGACATCATTTTCTCCATCCCGGAGGCACATTCAATAATTCTTCTAGAATCGCCATAGTTGATGTATATGTCCATTGTACTATTATTGCTGTCTGCCTCAAGCTCGACCGTAAACCCAACAACATCTTGTAAGATCTTTGAAATCTCTGCATTGATTGCCGGGAGCTGTGATGTTATAATTTGGAGCGGAACCCCCTTTTTTGATACGGCCGACATGAATAAATCATACACTCGCCACTCTGCTATAAGTTCCTTGTACTCGTCACGTTGCGTTTCTAGCTGTTTAATCTCACTTGT
>DUDF01000097.1:16952-17244 GCA_012959435.1 Candidatus Poseidoniales archaeon | reverse complement strand
ATGTTTTGTATCCGCTAGGACGGGATGCAAGGGTGATTGAAAGAAGAATGCTTCAAATCGCTGAATTGGATAAGTGGAAAGTAGAAGCGCATGATTTTGATGGAGGAACTGAATTATTTTCAAAAAATCCCATCAAGATAGGGCAAAAAATGAAACTAATAACAAACTAATTGATTCGGATGAGTTGGATGGGGCCATCCTAAATCCCTTCCAACCTGGTAAATCTTTGGAAGGGTGTTCAGTGGGTCTTGTCAGAGGTTAGCGATTGAATGCTTTCATTTGCAACTGTTAC
>DUDF01000097.1:0-16906 GCA_012959435.1 Candidatus Poseidoniales archaeon | reverse complement strand
TCCCGGTCGGATTCTGAAATACTTCTAACTTAAAATTAGATATTGAAGATAAAAGGTGATCGAATATATCAGCTTGAATTCCTTCATACTCAACCCAATTAATATTATTACTAAAGCAATAAACCTCTATCGGCAAACCATTTTCTGTCGGTTCTAACTGCCTAACCATCAAGGTTAAATCCTTTCTCAGGTTTTCATTTGCCATTAAATACTGTTGCGCATACTCCCTAAACAGACCAATATTGGTGAGGTTTCGGCCATTGAGCAAAGATGTTTTATCATGGCTATTAGCGTCATTATGAGTTGTGATTTCTCTCTCCATCGATTCAAGATATTTCTTCAAAAGTTCAACTTTTTTGTATTGAACGATTTCTTCATCTGTACAAAACTTAATGCTCGTCATGTTGATGTTAAACGACCTCTTGATCCTTCTGCCTCTAGAATCGGTCATACCCCGCCAATTCTTAAAAGAGTCTGAAATGAAGGCATAGGTTGGAATTGTGGAAATAGTTTTGTCCCAGTTTTGAATTTTCACCGTATTCAAAGTAATCTCTAATACATCGCCATCAGTCCCATACTTCGGCATAGAAACCCAATCACCAACCCTAACCATATCGTGCGAAGAAAGCTGAATACTTGCCACTAAACCAAGAATCGTATCCTTAAAAACCAGCATGAGCACAGCCGTTAAAGCACCTAAAGCACCCAATAGCGCCAATGGATCGCGATTCATAATAGTTGCAATAATTAAGATTGTAGCTACAACGTAAATCATAATATTTGCAAGTTGAACATAGCTTTTAATCGGCTTGTCTTTAAAATACGGGATTCTAATACTTGCTTCCTCTAAGGCTTTTAGCGTTTTTACTATTACCGACGCTATCACCAATACCAGCGCCACCTTTACAGCAACATGAATAACCGGAATTAGGAAAGAGAAATTCGAAAGAATTGGAACCGATAGATATTGGATAATAATCAAAGGCACCAAAGTAGATAGAGAATTAAACACTTCTTTCTCAAGTAATATATCATCCCAATCGTTATTAGATTTCTTAATCAACTTCCGAATTCCCGAGACAATAAACTTCTTTGTTACAAAATTTCCCAATAAACAAACAACTAACAGAATTAACAAATCAATTCCCAGCAAGGCACTATCGGACATCTCCAGCCCTAATCCTCTAGTGGTTAGGAAATTTTGCATCCACGAATCAATATCCATCAATCTGTTTCCAATACATCTCATTATTTAAGATTCCGTAATATTCGAGTTTATTGCTAAATTCTAGTAGTAAAACGGCAGAGCCGTTCGATTTTTTCCAATCCCGTCTCACTGGAATAGTACATTTTACCAGCGAAGAATCGCGGCAATATTGCCTATGCCCTTTAAGAATTCATCATCGATAAACTCGACATGACTCGAATTTCTTATTGCCGCTTCTACCGCTTCATTGGCAAAATCAACTTTATTGCCCTGACTGGAACATTTTGGACAATTCTCACCTTGGTTAAACATATAGGTGGCACAAAGCTCACATTTTAAGCCTGGAATCAATATTTCTTTTTGAACCAATAATGACTCTACCCCTACGACAGGCTCCCAGCCACCCCTTTAGCAGAGGTTATCTATTCAAATTTGGAAAAAAAACAACAAGAGCATGGAATTACGCCAAAGATTTGATATTGATGCCGGAACTGTTGCCACGGGCGTTCTTTTCTCAGCGGGCCACTTGCATATGAATTGAAGAATTACAATTCTTCATCATTGAAATCAACCTTGCGCGCAGCATCGAGTGCACCTTCTGGTAAGAACCAAAAGTCAGGGGTTGGGGTTTTTTGCACCTCATCCCATTTTTGCACTGTGCGGGCAAATATTTCCTCTTGTGATTGGGATCTGCACCATTCAAGTATCCATTCAGCATCTTGCTTCACATTATCATCAGTTGATACTTGCTTGAGTATTTCGGCTTGCATGGCCACAGACATCATCCAATTTGGTGAAAGCGCATATGTCATAAATGGATTCCTTTCTGTATCAACGCTCCTCCATTCAATCCAAAGCCCAAGAACTCTATCATAAATCCACCCTACAAATAGCACTGAGAACATCACGCCCATGAAAATGCTAGCAAGGCCCCAATAGGTTACTGAAATACCCAAAAAGGTGTCATTAAAGCAAAGCCCTTCACTGCAACTATCTGAAAAACGCCAATTTACATATGGCCAAATCAATAAGGTAAGGGTAGTGCCCCAAAAGCCCATTGAAATGAAGGCTTGGGATTGCTGAACACGCCAATATTGCCGCATTATCCACTTCTTGGCGAAGTTTTCTTGGCCCCTTGAATTATTGCTCATTAGCCATGCCTCAACGGCTTGACTTCAATACACTTAGGGCTGAAAGTAATGTGGTGTGCTCAATTATTCGGCTTCTCTAGCATCACAAATAATGTTCATTGGTCCGTTTCACCATTATCTTCAGATGCTTCTGAATCGGAAGAGCCAGTATCAGAGCCAGTGCTACCGTCGCTTGATTGGCCTTCATCTGGGTCGCTGCTTCCACTACCTTCAGCCTTCACTTCAGTATCTGCGCAATCATCACATTCAGATTCATAATAATGGTTATAATAATCATATTCTGGTGCCCATAATTGCACAGAAGCAGTTTCTTCAAGAGTTGTTAAATTGTGAGCGGTAACTCCGGCTGGAGAAATCGCATAGACATAATCTCCCATGAAGATTGAACGGCGGATTGATGAACTGCTCCAATAATAGTGGCCTTCATCAGAGTTGTACATGTCTGAATGATCAATGGTGCCATATACTGAAAAGTTCTCACCAGGTGCCGTGTTGATCAATATTAATTGACTGATGTATCGATAACTCCACTGATATTCACCAGTGCTATCTTGCCAATCTACATATTGATATGTTGACATTGGAATTGCTAGCAGACCCTTTGGCTCCCAATACTGGAAGGCTTTGTGCTCATAAGTCGCCTCGCTGTAACTCCATTGCCAAGAGTTCCTGTCGTCGGAATCGGAAACTGGTGAAGTAAGTAACTTATCGAGTAATGTTGGATTACTTAGATTTGATACATTGAATTGACTAACTTGCACAGAAGACCAATCGAGGCCCGTTCCATCTTCATTTGCCGCAGGTAGGCCAATCGTAAGGAGATAATCTTCACCCATTGGGTGAATATATGTCGACACACCAGGGACCTCTAATTCACCTAATATGGTTGGATTAGTAGGGTCTGAAAGGTCGATTGTCCATAGGGGGTCTATGTTTCGGAAGGTAACCAAATAGCAAGTGTCACCAACAAAACGTGTTGACCAAATGCTTTCTCCTTCAGCGATTCCTCCTACATGACCTACTTCTTTTAGATATTCAATTCCGGATGAATCAATGTCTCGTTGCATAGTTATTACATGATTTGACATTGGTTCTGGGTTTGCCATCCACCAGCGTCCCCATTGACCGGTTGTAGTTGCGGCACGGATTGTTCCATTATATTCAGAGAGACTGAATTGATCTCTTACAGTGCCGTCTATCCTTCCACTACCAGTATAGGTTGTTTCTCCTGCTTCACCAATGTAGAATGAATGAATATTTGTGGCTTCCATGAAATCATCATTATCCCAATACCACCACCAATCATTTGCACTTTCTGCAATCAGCAATACATCTTGGCTAGCATATACTTGAGCGTGATTTGTCATTAAATGGTCGGCCTCGAAACTAAAATCATCATCTAACATATTTAGTGTAAATATTGAGGTGAAAGAGCGACTTGAACTATCCTCGCTTGTCACGAAATCATCACAAGTATCACTGGTTAAGGCATGAGTAAGAACTTGATCACCCATCCTCTCATAGACTTGGGGAATTATCTTCGAAAGTGGAGTCGAAGCAATTACTTCCATGTTGTCTTGAATGGTTTGATAAATAGTTTCGTTACGGATTAAATTGCGAATCGGATCATCCCATTCATATTCCCAATAATTTTCTGGATAATCAATATACCATTTTATTTCAGGAATGTCAACCCAACCGTGGCTTACCATTCTAACTGTGCCATCAACTTCTCGTGCAGTTTGATAATATCCTTCAATGTATAATTCTCTTTCAACTTGAGCATCTGAGGCATTTGTAACATTAACAACGGTTAATTTAGTTAGGGTATTTGACCTCCACCAGCTATGTGAATCATCCCAACGAAGAATGTCATATAGGGGGTCTGTTGATTGCACATTCCATACATTAACAGTAGAAAGTATAACCAAATTACCATCTGCGAGAAGCATTGCGGTTGGTCGCCCTTCAATAGTAAGATTTGATTCAGATGTTAATTCGCCAAATTCAGGAACTCCCAAAATGAATAATCTGGTATTTTGTAATACATAAATATTGTAGCCATCTGTTTTCACGAAATCCGCTTCATCAACACCCTCTTCCTGATTATTGGTGCCAGAATAATCTTTACCTTCTTCTCTTACTGGTTGGGCTGAGTTTGTTGAAGTGCTACTTCCGGCAGCAGAAGGTGCTCCTTCGGCTCCGTCCATCATTGCTATATCATCTTCGCCAAATCCACCGCCACGATAATAACCCCACTCATTATCAATCATTTGTAATAATTGACTTCGCATTTCTTCTGCAATGTGATCTTTTAGAGTATCTTCTAATTCACTACATGAGCCGAAGCCATGTAAATTAGGGTTAGATCGGATTCGTTGAGAAATATCATTCCAGTCATCTGGTAATTCTATTTGCTCAATTTCATCAATCACATCTTCAATTGTATCATCAACTAAGCCTAAACATCCTGCAACTAACATATTCAATACTAGTAACAAAGCAAGGGGGCCGGGGTAACGCTTACAGGTTTGCATCAGTATTGCGTGGAGGTGCTTCCTTATAGAGGGTGTTTGGTTCATAATTTTTCCTTTTTTACGCAATTTATACTAATATTAGGTGATAATATGATAATTAATGACTGATTTAGAGAAAAACTCATCACATGACTATTGTTGCCCATTATTGGGCAGTACAATGGGTATTGAGATCGAAAGGCGGTTTTTGGTTGATGAAGTCAATCTTAATGAAATAATCAAAGGGGCTTCAAAATCACTCTCTCTTTCGCAATGGTATCCTCCAATTGGGACCATAGAAATGATACCTGAGCGCCAAGGGCTAGCGATTTCATCTCGTATATTGATTGAAGGAATCCCAGATAATGAATGGCGGGAAGTATGTACTTTGTTATCTAAAGGTAGTGGCGCCCGGATTAGGGTTAGAAAACCAGTAGAAGGATGGCTTACGATAAAGGGTAAATGGGAAGGGGCATTACGTAAGGAGTTTGAATGGCCAGTAGATGCTGCAATAACTCAACAATTAGCTGAACGGGATGAGTGGCCTGGTCTTAGTAAACGTCGTCTGCTTTGGACTGCAAATAATTCTGGAGATATTTGGGAAATAGATGTCTTTAAGGGGGTCCAAGAAGGATTAATTATTGCTGAAATTGAGTTGGAAAGTGAAAATCAGCATATTGAGTTACCGACATGGGTGGGGGAAGAAATTACTGGAATTGATAAATGGGGTAATTGCTCATTGGCAATGAATGGTATTCCAAAATCCTAACTCTCCTTCAAAATAGAATGTGCTGAAAATAGCAATTGGGCATAGAAGCATGCCTCTAGCATGCATATTATTACCTCAAGGCTAAATGTGAAAAGTGTTGCTGCTAGTTTATGGTTGAGCCTTCGCATGCTCCATCCGGCGCTGCCGGCGATGATGCTTGGGGGCTCGATGGATTGTTGGGGCGAGAAAAAAATACTACCGAAATGGCGTTTTCTCAAGCGGTAAAGCACGCCGCCTCAAAAGATAATACTCATACATCAAACAATATAGAGGATGAAAATGATGGAAAGGGTGGGCGCGGGGGGGCCATTTTTTCTGGTTCATCGCCGATGCCTTCGCAAAAAATACCACTCGATGCACGCAGCGCCGCTATGCAAGCAACTGCAATGGTTGCACCAGAACAACAAGCAACTGTGAAAAGAGAAGTTGTAGATGCGCCATTCAAACCAAACCGAAGAAGATCAAAAAAAATGGTTCTTGGTAAGGAACGGGGGACTGGCAGAGAATTAGCCATCTCACCCACTATTTTAGCAAGACATGCTGCAATGCTTGGATCAACCGGTTCAGGAAAAACTGTAATGGCTAAAGCACTCATTGAAGAAGCTACAATGGCTGGAATCCCTAGCCTTATTATTGACCCGCAAGGTGATTTGGCGCGGCTAGCACTCGGGGTTGATGTTCAAAGTCTCCGAGACCATGGTGGTGATTTGAAGCGCAGGGCCAAATTTCTTGATATGGCCGAGGTAAGGGTATGGACTCCTCTGAGGAGTAAGGGCTTGCCAATTTGCATAGACCCATTTGTTGCACCACCAGATGGTCTTGATGCTGAAGAAGCAATTACCGCTTGGGATATGGTTGCAGCAGGGTTCACTGGCTTGGCGGATTATGATATTGAAAAGGCAATTGGTAAGCAAGTTAAACCATATATTTACGAAATAATGGTGCATGGAACAAGATTAAATTTGCCGGTTGGTGACTTTCAGGCGTTGGCAAAAACAGTTCGTGAACCGCATGAACTATTCACTCGCTTACTATATCCAATGTGCTTTATTGAACTTGAAGAAGGTGAAGAGCGGCTTGATGTGCCTCCCTGGGATGAAGTAATGGAGCAACACTCACTTCCCCATTTTGAAGATATGTTGCCAAAATCCACGCGTAATGAGTTAGCAAGGAGGTTGTCTGCATACTCAAGTGGAGTAAATCAACTGCTTTTTAGTAATGGTGTTCCTATTAATTTTGACACATTTTGTGAGCCGGCAGAGAGGGGGAAAATACCACTCAATATTTTGTATCTGAATACCATTCAAGATGATGCTCAAAAACAATATTTTGTGCAAGAAATTGCACGAGGACTTTACGATTGGATGCTTACTCAACAACCGGCCGAAGGTGAATTGAAATTACTTTTCTTTATGGATGAAGTTGCACCTTACCTGCCACCTTACCCGCGCAACCCACCTGCAAAAGACCTAATAAAATTGATTTTCAAACAAGCAAGGAAATACGGAGTTGCTTGTGTTCTTGCCACGCAAAATGTCAGTGATGTAGATTACAAGATTCTAGCCCAAGCAAATACTACTTTTATTGGAAGATTCACCCAACCACAAGATGTTGAAAAGGTAAAACACTTGCTAAAAGAAAGAGGCGGAGACCAATCCCTTGTTGACCAACTGCCTACTCTTGGGCCTGGTCAATTTCAATTGGTCTCCCCTGACGTTAGAGCAGAGCCAATACCCCTTCAATGCAGGTGGCTTTACACCGATCACGGCACCCCGCTTTCGGAAGAACAGGTGGACGAGCTAACCTCGCAAGAACTGCGGCAATGGGCTAGAACCAAAGGTCGAGGGAGGAGTTCACGCGGCGGCGGTGGGGCCGCAAATATTGCGGCGCTAGGAACAAATGGAAATGGATATTCGGGTGATCCGGGGCTGGTTGAGTCGGCTTTACGAATTAACTCAGCCGGAGGAATGGCAGCAGCAGCGAGAGGTGATGTTTCATCTGGGGCTTTCGAAGTTAGATTGATGGGGGGCCTGTCGGTTTTGAGGGATGGACGAGACCCACTTTATTTAATGCAAGGAATAACTAATGCCGCATCTGCTGCAACATTGATATGGAGCCTTGGGACACTAATGATGGCGTGGAAGGAATCGGAAATTGGGGGGTTGCCATTAATCATCGGTTTTGTTATCACCGCCATAGTATTGGGTATTGTAATACTTGAAATATTGCTTAGCCATGATATGGTTTTGCAAAAAAAATTGGCTAAATATGCTCATAAATCTCAATATATTCTTGCCGCGTGGTTATGGGCATTGTTGTTATGGCATAACCTCTCTCCAAGTTGGTCATTTGGTTCAGCCTATTGGTTATTGGAAGTATCAGTTGTATGGGTTAGTATGTTCTTAATTATTGAAGTAGTAAATCGATTCCGGTTGGGGCGGCTGCACTGGGCTGAAGGGGAAACTGCACTTGAAACTGTCAAGGGCAGAATTGAGGGTGTTACTGCGATACTCACGGATGCTCAATATACTGAAATGCGAGCAAATAGTAAACAGATTTTGGCTGGGATTCGTTGGTGCTTAGACTTTACAACGCTCATTTTCCTCGCAGCACTCATCTACTTATTGTTCAATCAGCCCACAATTAATGAAGGAATTATTGCTGCTCAAGTTTCGGTCCACCCTGCAATTTGGTTAGCATCAATATATGCATTGATGTTTTCAAGTGAGACTTGGTTAAGAATGCGGGGGCGTTTACCGCGGCCAAGTGTTGACTAATTCTATAATATACTGATAGTCCCTTATTGTTTCAGAAATACCCACATATTTTGAATACGGCCAATTGCGGAGAGTTGATGATTCACAACTTCCTCGCAGTTACATGCGACGCAGCAGATATGCCCTTTTTTTGGCAATTCTGATGCTTTTTTCTAGTTGCTTGGGGGTGCTTAGCGGGGATGAGGGTGATGTTGCTGACGAACCAACTGAATCCCCCCTTGAATTATCATTGAATGTTCCATCCAGATTCACATTTGACGAACCTGCCGGCTTTACAGGGGTGTGTAATTGCCCTGATGTAGGCGCCTCTATTGTGGCAACAATTACCGATGGTGCAGTTCAGGGTACGGTGTATTTCACCAACCCTAACGAATTCTCCGTTGATTTTGGGGTTCTTCCATCGGGCACATACAATGTCCAAGTTGTCATGACCAGTGAGGTAGGCAATACCGAAACTGCCAACGCAACATTGACTATTTCCCCACCTTCCGAAGATCCTGTTACTGTCTATGCTTTCCCACCAGTAGTCTATGCTAAAGCAGGTGAGGCACCTATTGCTAGGGTGAAAATTAGCCACGCCGCATTGGATACTTGTTTGGGCGTATGGGAGGACGAGTTGGGAGGAGTGCAGACTGTCGCAATTTCTGGTGAGTATGGTTCTGTACAACTCGATGAGATTAAATCTTCATTCAACGGTACATTCATCATCTCTTGTGGTTCTACTGAAACCACTACTTCCAATGTATCTGTTTACATATTCACAGAAGAAAACCCTGACATGACTGCAGGTGGGCGTTCATCTCCGGATTTGATTGTAGATTATATCTCCGCTTCGTGGAGCAGCGCGGATGCAGGAGATAGCAAGAGCGTAAGTGTGCGAATCGAGAATCAAGGAGATGCTTCCAGTGGTTCTTTCAGATGGGGGCTTTACCTTTCTACGGATACCAGCATCACCACCAATGACATCCATCTCGATGATTGGTCTCAATCAAGCATATCTGCTGGTTCAACCCGTTCAACCTCAAAATCCATCACCATCCCGATGACCATTACAGGGGCACGATACTATGTTGGAATGATAGTGGATATCAACAACCAGGTAAGTGAATCAGACGAAAACAACAACGATGATTATGATAGTGGTAGAGTGACTATCGACGAGGCCCCAGATTTGACTGGAAGGAGTTGTAGCGCCCCCACTACTGGAGTGGTGGGGGATTATCTCGATTCCTCTATATCTTTGAGCATAGAAAACGATCCTGGTGGCTCATATATCGCCTCTTCCGGAGCATTTGATTGGGGGATGTTTCTTTCCAGCGATTCAACTATCACTACCTCTGACACCCAAGTTGGAAGCGACCAATACAAATCCAGCATCTCAGGGGGTTCCTACGGTTCAGATTCTCTTTCCAGCGGTAGCAACAGAATACCTTCTTCACTCAATGGGGGAACCTATCACTGGGGTTTCATAGTTGATATCAATTCTGATGTTGATGAACAAGATGAAACAAACAACATCTACTATTGTGGACAGATTACCATTGAAGATGATGACGCTGACCTTGAAGCAGATTCTGTTGGAACCAGTAGCAGCAGCGCTGTGATGGGAGATACTATTTCCGTCAGTTACCGAATCAACAACATTGGACATGATTACTCGGGTTCGTTCCATTGGGAACTCTATCTCTCAACTGACCAAACTATCACGACAAACGATGTTTTGGTGGATGAATTCAGTGTTTCAAGTATCAGCGCAAACAATTACCGTTCTGGGTACGAATACAATGTTCAGATCCCCACCTCTATCACTGCTGGTTACTATTATCTGGGCATGATAGCCGATAGTCGAGATACGGTCAATGAATTAGATGAAAACAACAACGTCGCTTACGATTCGACCAGAATAGATATTGAAGAACAAGCCGATCTTGAAGCGACCATTCTTTCGGGACCAAGTTCAGGGCAAGCCGGCCAACAAGTCAGCATTTCATGGAAGATTGAGAACAATGGAGATGATTCAACTGGTACCTTCTATTGGCGAATGTACCTGTCAAGTGATTCCACAATCACCAGTAGTGATACGCAGGTTGGAAGTCAACAGTACGAGTATAGCATCTATGGAGGAAGTTCTCGGAGCGGGACATTCAATGATTACATCCCAAGTAGTCTAGGGGCAGGAACATATTATTGGGGGATCATTGTTGATACCACCTCCGTGGTCGATGAAGGAGATGAGGCCAATAATGACTTCACTGGAAACAGTATCTCAATCACTGAGCCGGATCATGATCTAGAAGCAACCTCAATAACAGTGGATTCCAATTATCGTCAAGTGTGTGAAGGTGAAGACATCTATCTAACCTTGAGTGTGACCAATCTCGGTAATGACTATGCTGGCTCCCATCTATATGAAGCGACGGTTGCGACCAGCAACACAGATACTGCAATCTATTACGGCACCTCATTAGGTACTGCATCAGGGAGCAGCGGAGTACCCTCATACACACACTCCAGTATGAGAGCATCCCTTCCAACCAGCCTTACTCCAGGTATATACTATGTTGGACTCATCGTCGACGTGTGGGATAGTGTTGATGAAACTGATGAGACAAACAATATCGTTGCCACACAGAGTGCTCAATTGACAATCCTAGATTGTGCTCCTGATGTTGAGGCAATATCAATCTCAGGCCCAAGTAGCGGCGTGCGTGGACAATCTCTACAAGTGACTGCTCAGGTCAAAAATGATGGACAAGAAGATGCGGTGAATGTCGGTTACGAAATACTTTTCTCGCAAGATGCCAGCATCACTAGACAAGATACGCTCGTGGCCTCAGGTAACATCAATTCAATTCTAATAGGGAGCACGTGGACAGATAGTATCACCATCTCAGTACCTTCCAATCTTGCAGATGGATGTTGGTACTGGGGACTGATTGTTGACCCTACGGATTCTATCATCGAAATGGATGAAACGGACAATTCGCTTGCTTCTACTGGACAATTCTGCCTGCAACAAGCGGATCTCGTCGTAACTTCTGTCTCAAGTTCTGACGAAATCATGAGTGGACAGAGTGTAGATGTTGATATCTCGATTGACAACGCTGGTGGTTCCAACGCCAATGGTTTCACCGTTCTGCTAATGCTATCTGATGACACTCAGTTGAGCAACGACGATATTGAAATGGACTCATTCGCGGTTGGGCCTCTACTCAACGGAAACTCCACTACCGTCTCCAGAACTGTGACGATTCCAGGACAACAGATTGGAACAAGATATTGGTTAGTCATCCTTGATAGTGATGATGATGTCATTGAAGATGATGAAACCAACAACCTTGGCTTTAGTAATAGTTTCACCATCGTGGCACCAGCGATGGACCTCTTGGCATCTTGGGTCGAGGCGCCTGAATTCGCAGAGCCTGGACAAACAGTTACCATCGCTTGGGAAATTGAGAATCTCGGCCAAGAAGATCTTGGTTTTGAATACGAACTATGGCTATCCATTGATTCAACCCTCAGTGATGAGGACATGCGCCTTTCGCAAACAAGGATTGAGGATTTGGCTTCAGGAATCTCCACATATGGAGAACAAGCAGTACATCTCACTGGAGAAACCGAGGGAATCTGGTATGTGTTGCTGGTTATTGATTCTACGAATGAACATCTAGAGGATGATGAGAACAACAATGTCAGATTCTCCAACAACACCATCACCATCAGTGCAGACAACAGCCCCCCTGTGGGCAACATTCTACCAGGGTGTGATGACCCCTCAACTGATGGAAACTTCCTCAACGATGCCGCTGGCTCTAGGTCTTCAGCACAATATCTGACTTCAAATCCCAACATGACCCTTGATGGTTGTCTATCTGGTTTTGATGAAACTGATTGGTACTCTTTCATCCTTGACGCAGGAAACAGAACCACCATCGCTTTCAGTGCAGAAGGTGCTCACCTAGAGATAGCAATAATGTATGGAGAAGACATACTTGTGGAAGAGTGGTTGGACAGTGACAAGGAATGGACAACCCTAGCAGTGACGAATGAAGATGAAGATGAGGTCCCAATAAGATATCATGTTCGTGTATCTTGGGATCCTTCTCAGTCCGGTGGTCCCTATCGCCTTTTGTTCGTGACTGCGGATGAAAAAACTGAGGCAGATGTCACGCCACCCCCAACCCCAGAATTCAGTATTAACAACACTTGGACCAGTTCCCCAACTATCTTAGTGGAATGGTCGAGTGTTGAAGATGAAGGTTCAGGGCTAGATAGATATGAGATTAGGTGGGTAGGAGGTCTTTGGTCTTCTGTCGAAACAAACAGTTCACAACTCAATCTAACTATGTTGGCAGATGGGCGACATGCGCTAGAATTGAGAGCTGTTGACAATGCTGGAAATAATGGCTCAGTCGTTGCAGCGTGGGTACGTATTGACCGTCACGCCGTGGAAATAAATCTAGAAATCTCAGAAACAGTACTCGGCCCAAATCCATTCCTCATCGTCAATCTCAACATCGATGATGGAGAAGGTAGTGGACCGATGATGGTATTGTGGTCGGCCGATAACTCAACATGGCATGAATTTCCTGCTGCGGATGGAATCTTAGAATGGCAAAATTGGAGTCAGAACAACTTGTTCCTGAACGTCACTGATTGGGCAGGCAACTCGGCCTTCACCAACATCACTTTTGATGATCCAACAGAATACACTGAAAGCGATGATTTACCCATTTCTACATCTTCAGGAACCAATGGAAGAATGATGACGGCGTTGATCATCGCAATCATCACCATAATTGTGGCGGTTGTGTTAATCGCTCGGAAAGTACGTTCTCAAGGAGATGAAGACGAAGAGGACATTTCTCACCACCCAACTCCAATAGTTCCAGTCGCTAATCAACATCCTCACTTTGTGTCCATGAATCCCATAGAGAACCAAGAACAACAATACACTCCTAGCGCGTTGTATTCACCGAGCACTATACAGGACTCAATGGGCCACTATGTGCCTAGTTACCATCAATTACCCCCAGGTGGGGAATATGACCAATCCAGCGGGCAGACAGAATATGTCCTCCCATCAGGACAGAGATGGAAACAGAGAGATGATGGTTCATTCCTTGCCACCACCGAATATTGATTAATACTGAAAGTTCATCATTAATTCAAAAATACCTACTTATTTTGAATGTGGCCAATTGGCGGAGAGTTGATGTTTCATATCTTCCTCGCAGTTACATGCGGCGCAGCGGATATGCCCTTTTTCTAGCATTTCTGATGCTTTTCTCTGGTTGCTTGGGGATGCTTAATGGAGATGAGGGTGATGTTGTTGACGAACCAACTGAATCTCCCCTCGAGTTATCATTGAATGTTCCACTCGGATTCACATTTGATGAGCCTGTCGGATTTACTGGGCTATGTAATTGCCCGGACGTGGGCGCCTCTATTGTGGCATCGATTGCCGATGGTGCAGTTCAAGGTACGGTGTATTTCACCAACCCTAGCGAATTCTCCGTTGATTTTGGAATCCTTCCATCGGGCACATATAATGTCCAAGTTGTCATGACCAGTGAAGTAGGCAATACCGAAACTGCCAACGCAACAGTGACCATTGCCCTACCTCCAGAAGGCCCTGTTACTGTCTCTGCTTTCCCGCCAGTAGTCTATGCAGAAGCAGGGGAGTCCTCCATTGCTAGGGTGAAGATTAGCCACGCCGCATTGGATACTTGTTCAGGAGAATGGGCAGATGAAGAGGGGAGAGTGCAAGCCGTCGCTATTTCTGGTGAGTACGGTTCTGTACAACTTGATGAGATAGAATCTTCATTTAACGGTACATTCACCATCTCTTGTGGTTCTACTGAAATCACTACTTCCAATGTATCCGTGTACATATTCATATTCACCGAAGAAAATCCAGACTCGGATGGTGATGGAGTACCCGATGAATTTGACCGCTGTGTCGAAAGTAGCATTGCTTTCTTCAGCATTCCTGAAATCAATGACATGGATGGTGATGGTTGCCACGATAATACCGAGGACACCGATGATGACGATGATAGCCGCCCCGATTCATCAGACCATTGTGGCAGAGGGATGATTGGTTGGGATTCGTTGAATACGACATTGGACTATGACTCAGATGGTTGTTATGATGCATCTGAAGATGATGATGATGATAATGACAATGTTTTGGACATATACGATATGTGCTCTTTAGAGTTCCCTAGAACTCTAGGTTGGGAAACTAATGGTAATGAAGATCACGATAACGATGGATGCAGAGATTCTGATCAAGATGATGATGATGACAATGATGCAGTTCTGGATATTTTTGATGAGTGTGAAAAAGGTGTTATTGCTTGGATGCAAAACTCCGAATCAGATTATGATGGAGATGGTTGCCGAGATATTGATGAAGACTTAGATGATGATAACGATGGTTTCAACGACTTTTTTGATTGGTGTAATAGAACACAACTGGGTGCGGTTGTAAACGAATTTGGTTGTGCTTCAGATGAGTGGGATAGCGATCTGGATGGAGTCATGGATGACACCGATCAATGTTCAGGAACACCACTGGATTTGGATGTCAATGAGGTTGGTTGTGCTGACTTAGACAATGACGGAGTCTATGCAAATATCGACCAATGCGCCGAATCACAAGCGCGTTGGACAGTAAATGTTGATGGTTGTACTGTGCTTCAGATTCCAATAACATGGGATACTGGCCCCTATTCAACTGAACGTTTTGGCTTGGCGGGAGATTTTACAATTCAGACTAAATCTGGTAATTGGGTGATGTCTCGAGATTGGGACGGAGAAAGTACATACCTGTTTATTTTCAATCAAGACTCGAGTTCGTACATGTCCGGACTATGGAGTCAAGATGTAGGACGGCTTCTAGACAACCTGCCAGAAAATGGACACGTATTCTTTGGCTCCTTTGACAGTGATTTTCGAAATGATATTGATGCAATGAACATCCGTGTCAATTCCCATCGGAATGGGCTGGATGATGATGGGAAAGCATGGGTTGATTCTCACGTTCACTACATAGACCAACAGGGTGGTGCCATCGGAGGTTCTCTGGGCAGTGTCATTGGTGATTGGAGTTCATACTATTATTCGATAGATAGATTCCAACAGTGGCGAGAGATTGGCTCTCTATACAATTGGGCGGGCACCCATGGTGTCCAGTACCGATTTGATTACATTTCCAAAGTGTCCCAACAATTCAATTCTGAATTCCCTACTGAAATGCGTCGTCATGACCCTGGTGTTACAGTGGTCGACATCATGGTTTCTCAGCGCCACAGTGGTGGATGGAGCGGCGGTCATTCATCACTTGCCAATGGTTCATTCCCTTCTGCATCAGTGATGCAGAATTTTAACACAATGGAACTTTACATGCATCATGGTTGCAGTGAACATCGTGATCGTTACCAGAAATCTGACGGTTCATACGGGGGTTGTCATGAATGGGATTACAGCCAATATATGCAAATTTGCGATGAAGCCGGCAATTCTTCTTCCTGCAGTACAGAATTTGGATACTGGATTACAACATACGGGCGTGAGGGGCGCTGGTTGACCGATATTTCACCAAGACTATTCGAGCTTGTTGACGGAGGAGATAGAATGTTCAGATATAGAGGGGCAAATGGTGGATGGCTCAATGTTAGCGTATACTTGTCAAATTGGGATGATGACGGATTGCGTCCCACGAGTGGCGAGTTGGCCTTCAACGGAGGTTCATTCCGAGGCCAGTACAACAATGAGTCACAATTCAAGCGCCTCCATGATATTGAAATTCCTGAAGGCACAGAGAAAGTCGAGATTTACGCAGTTATTACAGGCCATGGATTTGGAAAAGACACCGCTAATTGTGCTGAGTTCTGTAATCACGAGCACCGTTACATCATGAATGGCCAAGTGACTCAAGAAGACCACCCTATGACAGGGAATAGTACACATTCAAGTGACAACGAGGGATGTGCAAAAGAGATGCATGATGGTGCTCTTGCCAATCAATTGGGCTCGTGGCCATACGGGCGTGCTGGTTGGTGTGCAGGGCAGGATGTCAAACCTTGGACATACGACATTACTTCATGGATTGATTGGAATGGTGGTGCCAACAACTTGAGGTATCAAGGTCTATATGATGGCCAGAATTATGTCCCACAAAATGAGCAATCGGGTGCCAACCAAAATATCCATGCGAATATTTGGGTGGTATATTATTCAAACAACAGTTCTGGAATTGGGCCTCAACTAAACCCTACGCCTCCACCTCCATCTGCATCAAATGGCATGGAAACTATCGAAAAACCTCACCCTGTTCAAATTGCACGAGAGGAAGAATATACTTCAAGGGAAGAAGAATGTGCTTCGAAGGAAGATTAGGGGCCCCCCTCTTGACTTTTGGCAATAATACCCCGAACTTTTCAACCATTACCCCCATATAGTCATTCCAATACGCCAAT
>DUDF01000096.1:436-2860 GCA_012959435.1 Candidatus Poseidoniales archaeon | reverse complement strand
TCTCACGAAGAATGGGTCGCACAACGGCTTGATTCCAACCCTGAATTGAAAGAATATAGAGAGGGTTGGCAAAATCATCGACAATTACTCGAAGATGCTGATGCATCGCACGAAAAACTTGTAGGTTTGGCAGAGGTAAGTGGTGAACACCACACAAAGTATGCTGAACATAAGGAAGTACAACGTGAAGCACAAAGTCAACTAAACCGCTCAAAATCACTTCTATCATCAGTTGACGATATCGTCAGTTACTGGAATCACAGAATTGAACATGGATTTGAAGACCTAAAGGATGGGACTGGGGATTTGATGGCAGCGAGTAGAATGGTTTCAGAAGGAAAACCATCAAGCATGCCTCAAAGACCTGTTGTTGAGAAACGTGGGGGTGAGGAAGAATGAGTCAAAAATCTAATTCCAAGCCTAAGAAAGAATCACACGATGACAAGAAACGCAAGTCCAAGAGAAGTAAGAAGGGTAATAAATCAAATCGTAAAGATTTCTTCGAAGATTTGAGAGAACTTGAAACTCACGAAATTGAAGATATGCTCAGCGATAATAAATCTTCAGCAAGATCAATGGAATCCCAACTTGAATCTTTAGAAAGTGAGCGAAAATCATTGATTTCAACCGTGCAAGTACTTCGTACTGCTCTGTATAATTCTGGGGGTGTTTCTAAAGAGCGCCGCGATTTGTTGAATGCGTTACGGGCACGGAACAAACAAATCAATGACGCAAAGGCAATTCGCGATGATATCAATGTGCGTATATCACCTCCTCTGAACCTCATCGAAAGATTACTCAAGCGAACCTGGCGTGATTTGACAACTATCCGTGAGGACCCTAGCCGAGCACCCAATCTAGCCAATGAAACTCAAAAGTTTTCGTTCTTCTTCGAATTGAAAATAATGCACAAACTGAAGGTTCAGTCAGATACATCACATCAACAGTTCGTAGAGTTGATTAGACTACAAAAAGACACCATCAAGAAACTTGATAGTTTACAGGATGAATCAAGTGGAATCGCTGCAAAAGCAGCTGATGAGAACCCTCGATTATCAGGCACAAAAATAAGCAGAAAAGAAGAGAAAGACCTCAATAACCGCATTGAAAAAATGCTTGAGGCTATTCGTAGCCAGCGTTCTGAATTACGCAGCACCAAGCGAGAGGTTGGCCGTCTTGAATCATTTAGTAGAATTCGCAAGGATGATGAAAGCCGCGGTAGGAAGGTTCGCAAGCGAATAAACACCATTAGGGAACACGCACTGAGCGGCGGTTCACTTTCAATGGAAGATATGGCTAGAATCCTAGAAACTGGGGGACTATCACAACTTCAAGGCTCAGACTCAAAAAAGACCTCAAGGAGAAAGAAAAATGATTCACGTAGAGGTGGTAGAAGTAAAACTCAACCTCGCCGAGGAGTAGCTCGGTCACATCAGAGACGAGAAGATTAAGCATTAGTTTGCGCACCTTGTTTATTGACCTCTTGGGTTCACCCAAGTATTGTGAAGGCAGCAATAGTCGGAGAAGTCGCGGCGATAGAAGGCGTGTCTTGGTGCGCAATATCATCAATAGAGGGTTTCATCCATGAAGTTGAAGGCGCTCCAGCAGTATTCCTAGAAGGAATTGGGTCACTAATACCATCAATACTCAATACTGCAAGTATATTGCTCTCTAATATTGAATTAGGCAATCCAAAAATAGTTACTTTGAATGGCGTTGATGGTACCTTAGTCGTTGCAACAATCAATGATTCTTACTCAATTGTTTGTAAAACAGAGAAAGGAGCAAATCTTGGAATGGTCCGTAAACAGATTGAAATTGCGTCTGAAAACTTGCTGCCGCTGCTCTAGTTATCTCTTGAAGATTCAAAAAGAATAGTTTGAACTATTCACTATTATCTCAAGTTAGTACTTCGTCTAATCTATCCTGTTCTACAGCATTTCTTAGTTCCATAGCGATTCTTCGCCCGCTACTCATTGGTATTCGCCATGTTGAATTACCATAGGGGTGACCCATACTCATATGCACATTTGTACCTCCTCCGACGCGGGGAGCAACATCGTAGATTGAATAATTCATATCTTTATCAATACAAGTTTGCAAACAAAATGGACCAATGATTCCTGGGTCGTAATGTTCCTTACTAGCGGTGATGAATTTTTCACCTAATGCAAAAGCCTCCTCAAGTAAACTCTCCCTAATGGTGGCTGTGTTATGACCTACCACAGTCATCTCAGGTATTTGCTGATGGAGTGGCATGGTCATTTGTTGTGGTGCTGGAAGTCTCACATGGCCATCTAAACTTGATTCAAATCTCCAATCAACACCTAGCAATTCTAGTTTTGACATCTCCTCTTCTAATGGACTATAGAAAAAGTTTAGATTGAAAACGGGACCAATTACATAACGCTCAATTCTAGCACC
>DUDF01000096.1:0-356 GCA_012959435.1 Candidatus Poseidoniales archaeon | reverse complement strand
CACACCTTGTTGGAGAAGGGCTTCGGACTTTTCTTTGTACTCAGAAAAAGAGGCGCAAGTGAAAAATCCTCGCTCAAGTATTTTTTCTGCATGATGTAACTTCACAATTACCAAACAATCGATATCTTCTGGACTTTCAATTGCTTCGGGGTAAGGTAATCCTGCTTTATCAAGAATCCAATAGTAATCCTGGTCTTCTGTTCTCTCTTCCATTCGCAGCATGTTTCGGCTACCAAACATTGGCACTCGGAAATCGTTTTCAATTTTTGACATCCCACAATAAGATGTGAACGAGCGATTTGGGATGTAAACCACATTTCTGTCCCGCATTCCTTGTTGAAAGGACGGTTCCAACA
>DUDF01000095.1:629-2862 GCA_012959435.1 Candidatus Poseidoniales archaeon | reverse complement strand
CAAATAACGCTGGAATCAGCGCTAGCGATGGCGGCTCAAGCAAAAGCAGCATCGGTAATGTACCAAGTAGCAATAACGACGAAAACCATGTTGAAGTTACAGCAAGTCGGGAAGTAATCGGTGTTTTCCCATAACCTATAACATACCAATTCCAGCCCCGTCGCCACAATCCAACCAGCAAAAGCAGGGAAATGCTAGGAAGAAACTTGAACACTTTTATTCCGGACTTTTCATCACGATAAACAGATTTAACCGGTACAGATTCGTATGGGATTGAGTCTGCACCTAAATTTAGTAACCACCAATTTGGATAACCATATCCTTGCCACTCATTTACCCAATCCCATTGTCGCAATGCATCAACTGTTACTGCAGTGTAACCACACTGTGGGTCCTTCACCTCACGACCGCTGGCCAGAGAGGTTAGTTTGCCTAAAACCCATGAACCAATTCGTCTATTTTTCGGCATTTGCCCTAGCCCTTCAGGGTGTGAGAAGCGATCACCTTTGACGAATGGAACACTTTTGAGAGGGATGAGAAGATTGTCAATATCTTCGGGGTCCATTTGCCCATCCCCAGCCATTACCACAACTGCCCAATTTTCTGTGTTTTCATTATCCTCATCTAACTGAGAAATTACCTCAGCATACCCCCTAGCGATTGCCCCTCCTACGCCAAGGCCGGTGGTTGTGACAATTTTTCCGGATTTCGGTAGTACTGCTTTGGCTTGTTGATATGTCAAGTCAGTTGAGCCATCATCAACGACCACCAGCGAATCCACCCATGATGGAATGGATTGGATTGCTGACTCTATTTGCGCCTCCTCATTGAATGCCGGCATTACTACTGCTAGCCGCCAGCCATTGCGCATGAATTCTACGGCGGCGGGCACGGTCTTTCAATGAGTTCCACCTTTTTACTAGTTCAGAAGGCGAATCATTAACCCTTAGACCGGCGCGACGAAGAGTTGGGAAGCATGCGATTAGTGTTTGTTGCTCGGGAACAATCGCTCCGCCTCGGCTCGGCCGTTAGTCGCGGTATTGACTTTGTAGACGAGGTGGTTGTCATCTCCTTAGGCGAAGATGAAAACCAACGTGAGATGGTTGAGAAAGCAGGGGGAATATTTGTCGTCCACGAAGGGCCAGCACATGCTCCAAGCCTAGCACGCACCTTACTTGCGATGGACTTACCTGAAACTGATAATACTGTAGCAATTGGACTGGACAATGATTGGAAACTCAAGAACCTGCCACGTCATATCGCCCTTTCGAGAAGCCGACATGATATCTACATAGCTTTCAAACATAGGAGTTCTAACCAACGTACAGAGGATGTACCTGATTCAACCGAAGCGATCACAATCGCTTCGTATTCATATGAAGATGCAGCAATTTCTGTTTGCGCCTTCACCAAAGAAGGCTTACGCGCACTCGCAGCAGCTAAGAATAGCGGAAAACCTGCTGACCTGCCTCGTGAACTTAAAGTCAGAATTATTGAATTAGAAGCAACACCAGTTGGCAAAGAATTGGAATCGTTGACCAGTGCCTCTCGCTTTGCACAACTATTCTACTGGATGCTTGAATCTAAACACCCGCTTATTGTACTCGGAATACCAGGTATTATTTTCTTCACAGTTGGATACAAGATGGCCACTGCATTGATTGATGTTGGTGGCCCCCACGATACTGTAAGCATTGGAGTTGCATTAGCGGCCTTTGCAGTCACCTTCATCGGCGTTCTGTCTTTGGTGTCTGGTCTTGTACTCTACATACTAGGAAAACAAATTGACAAAGTGCAATTGGAGTATTCCTGATCACACCAGCCGAAGTGTCTCAAGATTAGAAGGTGTAACTGTTCTGATGCGGTAAGTTTCCCTCAACCCCTGTCTAAACTGATTGGCAATTTTTGCATCACCATGGTGCAAAATGATGAAACGCGGTTTTGGGTTCATCTGATTGACATATTCCATCAGTTGGCGACGGTCTGAATGACCACTCATCCCGTCAATGATGACTAAGTCACATTCAACCCTAACCATATCCGTTCCCCGCCCCCCATCGCTAATTGGTACATCCTTGAAGCCATCTCTGAGTCGACGTCCTAGAGTCCCTTCTGCCTGATAGCCAACGAAACAAAGAGTGTTGAGACGTTCTCCGCACCAATTTCTCAAGTATTCAATTATCGGGCCACCAGACATCATCCCACTAGTAGCAAGAACGATGCAAGGACGTGG
>DUDF01000095.1:0-527 GCA_012959435.1 Candidatus Poseidoniales archaeon | reverse complement strand
GCGTAATTCTTGGTTCAAATAATCAGGATGCATTGCGTGAATTGCAGTAGCCTCTTGGATCATTCCATCAAGCCAAACTGGAACCGGTTCACAATCACCGGATTTGAATAATTGGTCAATGGCAATCATCAGTTCTTGACTTCGGCCAACAGCGAATACTGGACAGAATACTTTCCCACCCCTGGCAAGCACTCGTTTCAGCATATCCTGCAATTCTTGGGTCGCTTCCAAGCGTGAAGGCTGGAACGACTTCGTACCACCATAAGTTGATTCTAGAACTAGAGATTCAACACGGGGGAAGCGCACATTAGCAGCATCATAAAGCCATGATTTTTCGTATTTTATGTCACCACTAAAAACCAAATTATGCAAACCTTCGCCAATATGCATGTGCACGGAAGAAGAACCTAGAATATGCCCCGCATTGTATAGAGTCATTTTGATGTCTGGGGCAATATCTGTGGTTTTGTTCCAATCCACATCAACCACGTGTAACATCATTGTTTGAACATCTTCTAGAGTGTATG
>DUDF01000094.1 GCA_012959435.1 Candidatus Poseidoniales archaeon | reverse complement strand
TCCCAATCTTGACATCTGCGCCATCGTAAATACGGTGGAAAGGTAGGTTGACATGAGCTCTCTCGGAGATCCAGAGACGCTTCCCTTCTGGCGATTCACCTGACGATTCCTTCCACTTGTCTAACTCTTCTTCCAAAACCCAAGGGTCAATGACCATACCAGCCCCGAGCACTAATTGACAGTCCGGATTGGTTAGTCCTGAGGGTAGTTGGTGGAGTTTGAGAACTTGATCACCTAGGACAATAGTGTGCCCAGCGTTATTCCCTCCTTGGAATCTAGCAACCCAGTTTGACTCCTGAGCAAGTTGGTCAACTAACTTGCCTTTTCCTTCGTCTCCCCATTGTGCACCGAGCACTACTGATGCAGGCATCGGGGTGAACCGGAGCGCGAGAGCCCCATGAACTTGCCCACAATGAAATATGTGAAAAGTGAGCTAGATTAGCGCTGAAATATTGACCAGATATGTATGATGGATATGACTTATTTTTCACAATAAAATGTCAATATTATGGGTTACAAATCAATATTTTGTTGTGGGATATCCCATTGTGTTAGCAGTGTTTTCAGCGTGATTGCATGGTTAAAATAGTGTCAGGTGAATAATACCATTGTTGGAGCCCAAAAATTGTGTTCAGAGCGCGTGCATAAAGTAAATGAACGCACATTTTAGCCCACAGGTTTAAATACTCTGGGCAACATCTCACTATGTAACCCGAGGTTGTAGAGTATGTCTGATAAAATAAAAACAGAAACGGAACAGAAAAAAGTCAATGAAATTAAGAGGCGAGCATTCTCAAACAGAAATGTAATTGATTCTGCAAGACGGCCGTCACAAGTAAGAAAAATTGTAGGCCACGAAGGTCCCTGTAAAGAGTGCGGTGCTATTGAATGGGATTTAGATTATGTACGAGGAGAGGTTGTCTGTCAATCCTGTGGATTAGTGGTTGAGAGAGATGTCATTGACCCTGGAGCAGAATGGGTCAACCATCGAGAAGGTCCTGACAGGTCAAGAGTTGGTGCCCCATCAACTCTAACATTATCTGATAAGGGACTGAACACCAGCATCAGCAGAGGTGACCTAATGGGTTCCCGTGCGAAGATTCACGGTATTTCGGGTAAAGCATTGAGAGATTGGCGAAGAAGAGCAGTTATTGATGATAGATCAAAGACTAGAAGCAGCCGGGCTCGAAATCTCGTTAAAGCAATGCAATTCATTAGAGATAAATCAGGGCTGGGTAAGCAGCATCGGGAAGAAGCAGCATCATTCTATCGTAAATCTGCTGAAAAGGGCTTAGTCACAGGACGAAGCATTCAGGGAGTTGCTGCAGCATGTGTTTACCTTGCTGCAAGAGAAGCAGGTATTCCACGACGAGTGGAGGATATCGCAGAAGCATTTGACATGGAAGATGAAATGAAACTCAAGGAGTTGAAGAGAACCATTCGACTTGTTTCTCGAGAACTTGGTGCTCACAGAATTACAGGGCCAGAAGAATATCTTGACAAATTCAATAGTGATTTGGGGCTCCCACCTCAAGTTCTTGGTGCGGCAAACGGTCTTTGGGACCGAGTTGGCGGTTCTTTGGAATGGCAAGGTAAGAAGCCGAGCGGTGTTGCAGGTGTAATCATGTACAAGGCTGCACAAATGAGAGGCAATGCAAGAACTCAAGCAGATGTTTGCAAAGTGGCAGGTGTTAGTGAAGTCACTCTCAGAGGACTTCTAAGATTGCTTGAGAGAATCCTTGAACAAATTGGTGAGAGTTCATTCAATTGATGAAGGGTATGGACGTTGGGGTGTGCAGACCTCAGATCAACACCTCGCTGTAATCAGGGCAGCTCATGCTTTGATGGCGGCAGGTGACAATGAGGCAGCACTAACCCTTCTAGCGGCCTTCGCTAGTCCAGGGGTTGATGCCCAATGTTGAACGAGTTTTCAACTCTTGAAAACGAAACCATGTTTTCAACTCTTGAAAACATACATGGTTACCCCCTCAGATTGGCAACCATCAATGGTTCAACCATTGCGAAGCATGTAGGGGTGATCTGATGGGGATTGAGCGTTTTCCAGCCGCAAAGAAAGACCTCAACAAGGCAATAAAGCACAAAGACAGAGGTTTCGCGGTTCGTTTGACACCAAATGGCAGCACAAGACATGTGAAAGTAGCAAATCTTGACACAGATTGTCTTGCTGCATCGATTCCAGGCTCTACTCAAGCATTCATTCTAGTTGAGAGGGAACATCTTGAGGAGCGAATCCAAACTTCTGACAACGAATCGTCAATCACCATCTCCGAAGAAGCCGCGATTCGCGCAATTGAGATGATTGACACTGAAATTTCTGGTAACAAGAGATTAATTTCTAGATGGAGGAAGAAACTCTCAACAGGAATCGGTGCATTCAAACATAGTCTTAGAAGAATTGCTAGAAATCCTCCAAAGTCGAATGAGGTAAAGAAACTAGAGAGGGAAGTTAGTAGACTTCAAGACCAAATCAACAAGGAATCGGGAACAATCATTGAGATGCAAATTGCAGGACTCATCCCAATGAATGGCAAAGTACCATTTCCGTTGGAGAATATACATCAGATGCATTACGGCTGTGACTGGCTTTCTATGGTCTGGAGGGGAGGTAAGTTGCACCTGTTCTGGATCGAATCAAATCTAACTCGCACGGACAGAACCCCCTCTTTCACTGCTAATGAGGGGGGGTTACGGAATGTGATACGAGAGGGGGGTATTGTTAACCACCATTGCCATCATTGGGTTGACAAAGATGGGAAAATGCACTGGGACCGAATTAGGGGTTGAATCAATAAGTCAGTAGAGAGTCCATCACATACTACAACACATTGAGGTTACACGGTTGACTGAAGAAAAAACGGGAATCGGTATTTCTGATAGTGTCGTAATGGGCGATGTTCA
>DUDF01000093.1 GCA_012959435.1 Candidatus Poseidoniales archaeon | reverse complement strand
TGTTTCGAACAGCCCTTGACCTAGTCGAGGTATTGCCTTCATTCGAATTGATTCGTAATTCACTCTACACTAATCTTGGCACAATGGAACGCTATCATGGTGCTCTTGTTGCCTTGATGAAGGATGATAGCATAACTGCTGAAGTTGCTGCTGCAATTGCTGCTAGCGACGAATCTGAATGATTCTAGCATGGGTCAGAATGATGTGGGATAGGCGTTCTCAGCAATCCATGTCACCGCCAAGTGTTCGCTCAAGTGGACCCGGTGCCAATCTTTCTGCTGCTTATTTTGAGGCACGTTATCAAATTCTTAGAAAGCCACTAGGATTCCCACCTAGTGCTGCTAAACTTCCTGATGACGACGATGCGATTCACGCTTGGATTGAAATGGGATCAAATCAACTTGTTGAAGAAAAAATGATGGTAGTTGCAGTAGGCAGAATTCATTTGATTCCTGCAGATTCTACTGGCGCTTGCGCTGATACCGTTGATGAAAACGCAGCCCACTGCCCAGATTTCCCACCATTAGGAACTCACGGATTCAGTGACGGGTCTGGCAACAATTTCCCACCCCCTAAATCACTACGCCCAGCAGTGCAAATCAGGCAGATGGGAACTCTAGAAAACCATCAACGAAAAGGACACGCAGCAACGGTCCTAGCCAATCTTGAAAGTGAAGCGGTTGCGCAATGGGGGGAATGTACTGGATTCCTACAAGCAAGAGTGGCTGCAATCCCATTTTATGGCGCCCAAAATTGGATTTCTTTTGGTGACGAATACATGGTTGAAGGAATTGGATTACACCGTTCAATGTGGAAGCCACTGAATGCGTCACTAAGCCCCGAATATTTAGTTCAAAATAGGACAGAGGGAGAGGTTTGAATGGAGCAAGAAGGCACCGGTGAATGGTTGCTGAGAGTGTTGGCAGAAGAAGTTGATTTACGACCATCAAAATCTAGCGCAGAAAAAGAAGAAGAATATCTGAAAAAATGTGCTCATGTCACCTTATTTGGTGAACAACGACCAGCCGCCCATTGTGAATTACGACGTTGTGGAAGGGCGTTGGAGTTGTGTACTGTAATTGTTGATTCTGAGAAGCGCGGAATTGGCCTTTCTCACGAGTTAGTAAGACTCTCACTAGAAAGAGCGGCCCAAGACCCAATTGTATCTGGGCAAACACTTGGTGAGCATTCCCCCCCACTGATTTTTTCTTTTACTCGTTCAGCAGCGCTTGCAACAAGTTTGACAAAAGGTGGATTTAGAATTCAACCTGCTAAGAGAAGATTTTGCAGACTTTTTTTGTGGCGTAGTGCTTCTGCTAATCTTCCAATATTCGTACAACTTGCTTTGGCTAGAGAAAGACTAGGTAGAACTATCAAAATGTTGTTCAAAGACCAGCGAAAAGCAAAGCAACAAGTTGGTAATGTAGGTGAGTACCATCTTTTCACAAGAATTGCTGGTAATTTACCTGAACGGGAAGAACCTATGACAACAGATGGAATTGTTGCATTGGGAATGAATGTGGCTCGCGTAACTGATGAAGATTTGATTGATGGGGATGAGTTAAACCATCAAAAATCCCCAATTTCTGACCCAAAAACCCACGCATGGGATGAAGGCGAGTAAACATCAATCTTGACTACAACAAACATGTTTGGAGCGCCGGGAGAGATTTGAACCCCCGTAAAATGGATTTGCAGTCCATCGCGTAACCAAGCTTTGCTACCGACGCTTCGTATTGTCGCCGAAAAGGGGCTCCTATTTCAACACGAGCAACAAACAAATGCCAAGACTATGGAGTTGATTGAATGGGATTGAGTTACCAAAATATCTTGGTTCAGTAAGTAAATCGGAAAACACTAAGTGGATTTGCTAGTGTCAATCGTCCATGAAGAGAGCATTAGCATTGTTGATAATGGGGTGCCTAGTATTGGCTGGATGCCTTCACGAAGGAACTGTTGAACAGATTACTGACGAGGACAATTTGAAATTAGAAGCGTTCGCACTTTCTGCGACTGAAGAGTGGAGCAACACCACCGCCTACGCTGACACTGATTTCAGATGTGATGATAACGGCACCACCTCGATTTTATTCGTCAATGATGGTGATGATGATTGCTCTGATGGCTCGGATGAGAACCCGAACGGCACACGCTCTAATTTTACCTGTGCTGATGGAAGCACCATTCCATTCAATCAGACCAACGACAGAAGTTCCGACTGCGCCGATGGAAGTGACGAGGTTACGACTACTCAGACTTACACGATAACTGGTGTGATCAGGTCGGATCAAAAAGACGGAGTGAGTCTGTCTCAGGTTGAATTGCGCGTTTGGCGAGGAACAGAAGATTCTGCTCCCACCACCAAGTTGGTCGCCGCCGTTGGGCAGGTCACCGATGCTGACCTTTCTCTCCCTCATGTTGTCACCTACAACGACAACGACAATGACGGCTTGCTCTCTCCAGGAGACACCTACCGAATTGAGACCACCACCGACACCGCGGGCCTGAATGTGGTATTCTTCGATTTGGAGGCTGGGGCTGTGGCAGTATACGATAGGAAGCCAACTGCACTGCGCGGCGTGTGCAATTGTATCGTTGCCCCGACTGGCTGGCATCTCGACCCTGACCCTGCCACCAATATCTGCACGACATGCACCAGCAGTTCTGATTGCTCAGCAGCCGGTTGCGTACTGCTCAAGGACTCCAATCCACTCATTACCATGGCTCAGGGATGCTACTGGTCAACTGTCTATTCTGTCAACAAGGATGCAGCCCACGAACCAGCGGATGTGCAGGCTGTAGAGTAGTTCATCACACCAAAACAGAACCGAACACCAGGGCCGCGATACAGTGTGAATGACCTTGAAGACCTTGACTACGATAATGATGGAGCGCCGGGAGAGATTTGAACCCCCGTAAAATGGATTTGCAGTCCATCGCGTAACCAAGCTTTGCTACCGACGC
>DUDF01000092.1 GCA_012959435.1 Candidatus Poseidoniales archaeon | reverse complement strand
CATTTTCAACTCTCACTTGTTGAGCCAAGCACCTATGATTTACCGGGCGTGGTCTCGCCTTTAGAAAGAGAACAGGCTTTGACGGATTACCCAGATCCGCGTCTTGTGCTAGGTGAACTCTACTGACCAAGATGTTCTTTCAGGCTTTGAATAGAACCAATCGCGCTGGGGTCTTTACCACGTAAAATTGCTACTGCACAGGAAATCCAGTCCATCGCGATGCAAGAGTAAAGCATTGCTTCGAGAAGTGACTCACCTTCACAATGTAGTTGCCAAGCGACATCGATTTCGACATTTTCCATCATCCAATCTACTCGTTTCTCAACTCTTTCATTCATTCCACTCCAAGTGAGTAAAATGAGGGCTTGGCTATTTTTTGCCGATTCATCAGTCCAAGCAATTATCTCATTGTGATTCATCTCTGGCAGGGGATTAGAGCGAGCAAAAATCCCTCCATTTTCATTGAGTTGGTTAACGAATCTAGTTCCGGCGCATTCTAGTTCTGCAGCGGTAACTATCCCAACTTCTCGGTCAAGCAAAGTTTGAGCAAGAGCAAGTGATGGTGAGTCCGGATTATTGACAAAATTAAACTCTTCAACGGTCTTTTCTAATCTCTGAATCAGGCCTGATAATTCCTCATTTGGAATTATTCCTCTAGATATTGATGTGCGTAGCAGTGCCCCGAATAGGTGGCCAAAAGCCGAGCGCGGAGGCTGGCCACCTGGAACTGAAATATGACTGCCGAATTCCGCTAGTTTTCCGCCGCTTGAAATCACTACAGTGTCAAGGCCTTTTGCAACCGCCTCAGCGGTAGCGTCAAGAGTTTCTTCAGTATTTCCTGAATATGAAGTTGCGACAACTAATGAGTCATCATTTATCCAATATGGAAGTTGATAATTACGCCAAGTTGTAACTTGAGTATCACCTTGATAATTTGCTAGCGAAGAGAGGAAATCTCCTGCCGCTGCCGAGCCACCCATTCCTAGACATAGAACAGATGAGGGCGTTGTAGGATTGACATCAATTGTTTCATCAATCTTCATCTGCGCAGCAAAATCACTGGGAAAAAGACGCAGAAACCCAAGCATATCTTCGCTATCAAGAGACGCAACCAAATCTGCAATTTCAGTTTCACTCACCAATACCACCGCCTGCTAATGTAGGTAGAGCGACCCATTCATCGGCTATCAAAGCGATGCGCAAAGAACTCTGTAGGCCATCATCATCGTATGGTAGTGAAACAGTCTTAACTTTCCAATCCTCCGGGTCCATGAATTCAGCAGCCGAAGAATCTCGATTCAAAACTTCAATCACCACGTGTTCACTCGCTCGGCTAACCACGTTAGTCTTCTCCAAGTCTCTCCAGGTTAAGCCAGTCCTCTGTAATTGCTCAACGGCTGAGATGATTGCACCTTCTTTCTGCCACGAAGCGATTAACCAATACTTTTCTTTGCGGCGAATCACATCACCAATATCAAACGCTGGTTTCCGATATGATATCGTCAATCTTGTTAGGTCTTCACCGTCTTTACGACCGACCACACTGTTTGTTTCTTTTGAGGTTCCACCGAATTTTCTCAGTAGGTGCTTTGTCCATCCGCGTGCAAGTGCTTTGTTGCCAAGCACCATATCATAACCCCCTTGAACATCTCCCTCGCTATTTATGAAAAACATCGGGTCGGGGTCAATTTCGCCTAAATAATCGTCAAAAGTATCCCTCATGGCTTTCAATTCGGATTCTGAAAGGCGGCGACCGGATGAGCGAAGTTGCACGGTCGCCTCAAAATAATTCCCCGCCTTGCGCGTACAAGTCGGGCAAACTGCATTTGAAATTCTCACCATTGTTGAATGAATGCTCTCAAATTCAAGGCCGCCAATAAATCCACTAACTTGCACTGAAAGTTTAGTATTTCTATCATCCATGACTTCTCTTAATATTCCGATTCCTAGAGCTTGGGTATCATTGTGAACCTCAATTGATTCTGCGACCAATCCTTCTTCGTATTCGTCATCCGGGTGGTGGCCCCAGCGCTTCTCATGTAGATACATCATACATTTTGGACAGCGAAATCCCTGGATAGTTTCGGGTAGAATTGAAAGGGTGGTTCTGTCTTTGAAACATGGTATGCATAATCTCTCAGAGGTCAGTTCATCTTCGTTGCCACACAACACGCAAAATGCCTTGCCAAGTGCCATGACGATGTCCTCCTGATGTTTTTTCGCCACCTGCGGTGCGCTTGAATCCTTTGGTTGCCAAAGTCTAGGACTATTCTTCCTCTTCATTTGGTTGAGAGATTGCCAGGGTTGATTCCGCAGCAGAGAGCCGATCTGACAACTCTCCTACGCGGGAGAGTAGTTTCCATGTCCATCCTCCGATGATACCAATCATCGCTATGTACGCTATCGCTAGAAATAATGTTCCACTCGCCATCTCAAAACCTCGTATCCAATTTTGCTTGTATCTCAGTGAGTCGGTCTTCTAAACCGACTATGATATATCGTAACATCACTTGTCCAGCGACTAGGATTTGGAAAGAGAACAAACCGAATAACAAAACCATCAGAATTTGAGGGTCTAAACCGCTGCCTTCGCCACCACCGATAACAGGACCGGGATGACGGTTTTGCCAGATTCTAATTGCCATTATTGTGATGGGCACTAAAATGAATCCAAACAAACCTACAGATGAAAAAGTATCTCGTGTATCCTCAGTATCTGCTTGTGCTTGATGTCCCATCACTAAGAATAGTGAGAGGGAGGTTAGAACTGCGTAAGTGTTCAATCTCACATCAGTTAAATCCCACGGTGTCCCCCATTCAGCGGTGCCCCAAATAGGTCCACTGATAATTACACAGAGGCCGAAAACAAGTCCAAGTTGAGCGCCGACAACGTGTAGTTTCCAACCCCATTCCAAGCGCTTGAGAAACCATGCGCCTGAGCCGATAAAAAGTAGAGTGAAAGCCTGGAATGAAGCCCACGCTGCTGGTACATGCCAGAATAAAATCCGGTATGCTTCGG
>DUDF01000091.1:16661-18163 GCA_012959435.1 Candidatus Poseidoniales archaeon | reverse complement strand
AATACTGCAGTGAGAATATCAGATGTATTACTTACACATATCAAAAATAATAATTAATGGGGTTGTGTTTATTGCACAGTGAAAAACCACTACGCATTTTGCATGTATTGGCCAATGGCCCACCGGATGTAAATGGTTATGCTGTCCGTACACACTCTTTGCTGTCATCTCAATTTGATTCAAAAGAAATTTTTCCAATAGGATTAACATCTCCGTGGTATCCTGAACGAGAGACAATGATTGATGATTTTGAACAAGATGGGGTCAAATATTTTAGAACAAAACATCCAGTCCATTTGGATAATAATTCAGGATTTGGGGCGAAGTGGGCAAACAGACGCGGCGAGCGAAAAATAAAGAGAATTAACACCCCTAAAAACAACCCCATAATTGAATCCAATACCCCATTTATCATAAGGGCGACAAGATATGGGTGGGTTCGCATAAAACGGGTTATTCGTAAGTTATTGATCCCATTAAATATGGGTTTGACCTGGTTAGAAGAGAAAATCCTCTTCCGCTATTTCCAAAAGAGAATTATTGAAGTAGCAGTGAAAGAAAAATCACAAATCATCCATGCTCATACACCTTATCGAGTGGGAGTTCCAGCAATGCGAGCAGCCCGCAAATTGAAATTACCATTTGTCTATGAGATGCGAGGAATGTGGGAGGAAACAGCAGTCGCAAATGGCCGCTGGAAATCATGGGGCCCATCATATAAGAGATTCAGATTTCATGAGACAAGGGTTCTTCGTAAGGCAGATGCTGTAATTTGTATTAGTGAAACATTGCGTAAGGAAGCGATTTCTCGTGGCGTTAATCCCAAGAAAATATCATTGGTTCCAAATGCAGTTACACCTAGTGATTCAGACGACATTTCTGAATTATTTCCACTAGCCCAGTCAAAGTTGGAAAATAGCATCGTTGTAGGTTACATTGGTAGTTTGCGCGATATTGAGGGGGTGGATGCTACTGCAGAAGCTGTAGCGCTACTTGTGTCACAAGGCGCGAATCTCAAATTCTTCGTCCTATCATCTCAAGCAGGACAAGAGGGATTGGAAACCTATTGTAAATCATTGGGTATAGGAGATAATACTGTGATTATGGGCCCAGTACCACATGAAGAAGTAGCACCATTTTATGACTTGATAGATGTCTTTGTAGTTAGCCGTCCAGACACAAGAGTAACCCGTTTTGTAACGCCTCTAAAACCATTTGAAGCAATGCAGCGAGGTCGCGCATTAGTAATG
Source organism: Candidatus Poseidoniales archaeon (assembly GCA_012959435.1). Taxonomy (GTDB): domain Archaea; phylum Thermoplasmatota; class Poseidoniia; order Poseidoniales; family Thalassarchaeaceae; genus MGIIb-Q1. The sequence continues at coordinate 16,913 of DUDF01000091.1, read as the reverse complement.
TCAGACCTTCCAGCACTCGCGGAAATAGTAGAACATGGAGTGACCGGTTTGTTATATCCACCTGGAGACATAGATGCACTCTCTGAGTCAATATTATCATTGATAGAAAATGAAAACATTCGCTTAGAGTTGGGTCAAAATGCAAAGTCTTGGGTGGAAGAAAACCGTACTTGGGAGAAGGTAATTGGCGGCTCTTTAATTGCATATAAAATGGCACAAAAATGATAATAGTGATTGTGATGCAAAGTTACA
>DUDF01000091.1:1395-16607 GCA_012959435.1 Candidatus Poseidoniales archaeon | reverse complement strand
CCTGTCATGTGATGTTGAACATATAGAATATGATCTAGAAGATAGCAATCAAATTTGGAATCAGTATGAAGAGCATTATTATTCAAAAAGAACACCAGCGTATAATAGTTCAATTGAGATTGCTGATAATATCATCAATAAAAATGAAATATTTTTGCTGAAATATTGGGAACCCTTTGTTTTTGACGAAGATGAATTAGATTGGTCAGAGAATCCATATGAAGATTGGACTTGGCAATTTTATTTTCATAGTTTAAGGATGGTTAGTTACCTGATTAATGCTTATGAATTGAAAGGTGATATTGTATACTTAGAAAAAGCCAAGTGGTTTATTGAAAGTTGGGCTGAACATAATTTATGTCGGTTTCAACAGTCAAGCATATTTGCATGGGATGATCACAGCACGGCCAATAGAATAACTACATTGATTTATTTCTGGGATAATTATCGCACATCAGATATTTTTGATAGTGAATTTGCAAACGAATTTCTCAATTTATTGCGGAAACATGGTGAATTTTCCGCTGATGATGCGAATTACATTTGGAGACACAATCATGGTATTTACCAAGATAAATCATTGTTACAATTAGCAGTATTATTTCCAAATTTTGAGGATAGTAATGAATGGTTAGACATTAGTATTTCTAGACTTTCTGATCAAATTGATTATGGTATTACACCCACCGGTGTGCATAAAGAACATAGTGTTGCATATCATTATTTAGTATTGAAATTATTTACGAGTATATCCACATTTACAGACCATTACAATGTTAGTTTTGAAAAACTAGACGCAACAATTTACAACATGGAGGAATATTTGGTACACATCACCAAACCCAACGGTTTTCTCCCGCTAGTCGGCGATTCAGGTATGATTGATGTATTAAAAATTCCAGTTGACGATATTACGAATGAACATTTGTTGTATTTAGTAACTGATGGGAATAATGGGGAAAAAATAATTGAAAACAGTATTGTATACCAAGACGTCGGGGTAGCAATTTTCAAAAACAATTGGGATACTACCTCCCCAATTTATTTTGCATTGTTTAATGCATTTCACTCAAATGTACACAAACAAAGTGATGATTTATCATTTGTATTAACATACCAAGATACAGATTATTTTGTTGATTCTGGTAAATTTGCTGCAGATTCAGCTTATCATGAAGAAAACATATATCGTACTTTTGTAAAAAGCGTGTTTGCACACAATTCAATATCAGTAGATGACTTATCATACAACATACGCGATAAGTATAATGTTGGTAAATCAACAATTGAATCTTATGGTATTACAGCAAATTATAGTTATGTTAAGGCCAGCCATACACTATATGATGGGGTAAAAATAACTCGCACTGCTATATTTTTCGATGCCGGTGCTGTATATTTCCATGATGAAATAGAGTCAAATGACTTTCATAAATATACACAAATATTCAACATAGGTAAAGATGTAAACGTGTCTGAAACTGATGAAAATAATTTATTATTATCAAGTGAAAAAGATAATTCTAATTTGACATTGAAACAGTTGAAAGACATTTCGGAATTAGAAATATTTAGTGGCTCTCATGATCCAATGAGGGGGTGGCAATCTACAGTATTGACTGAGATTAATCCGATAACAAGCCTCAATTTTAATCAAGAGGGGAAAAATGTTGAATTTGAAACATCAATCAATATCAATTTAATAATTACTAGTGTTGAGAAATCACAACAAGGAGGTATAGGTATCTATGAAGTTACATTTGATGATGGAAGTACTGAAATAATTACAATCAGCAACAATTAGTTGATTATTGTAATGCTGAGTCCCCTTCTCTGATATTGCATGGCTCAGGTGAAAGTATACCTTTCTTGGCTAGAACTGATGCTTCCAATAATGCATCAGGCGTCCCACAGTCAAGCCATTGATAATCATCAATATTCACAAGTTTAACTCTTTGTTCGCGCAGATAGTTACGATTGACATCAGTTATTGTGAATCCTTTACCAATTTGATCGTATTCTTCATCCATGATATCCCAAAAATTCTCATCATAAAGATAGATGCCACCAATAGCAACCGCTGAAGGCGGGTCAACGGGTTTCTCAACAATATCAACAATCTCTCCATCGTCACCAAATATGGCCACCCCAAATCTCTCTGGGTCTGGCACAGTTCTGCCAAGTAGTAAACAACCAGGCGGGTCGGAAGAATTTTTCCAGTGTTGCACATCTTTGTCTAATTCATAAGTGACAATATTGTCTGAAAAATAGATTAGAATTCTACTACCTTCTACATGAGGCCGAGCTAAGTTAAGGGCATGGTGAACTCCCTTAGGTTCTTCTTCGATCACATAGTGAATGTTTTCACCCTCGAGGCCAGTACCCACGTGTTGTGCGATTTGACCAATGAACTGATTTCCAATGATTGTGATATCCTTAATCCCAGCCCTTCGAATCGTTGCTAGAGCATAGTCAATCACAGGCCGCCTGTGCAGTGGCAACAGGGTCTTGTGAGTGTATCGAGTAAATGGAAAGAGTCGTGACCCCTGCCCACCCGCAACTAGAACAGCTTTCATTTCCATTCCTCATCCCTAACTTAGCGGCGGGCCTCCCCCCTTTTATCGCTTGATGTTTCAAAACAGTTAGGTCAAGGCTTATTTGCAGGTCCTTTGTAGTGGCCAGAAGCCACCAAATCACCTAATTTGTCAACCCCAGCTTCAATTAATTCAGGGTCGGCGGCTTCTGCTGCCGCCCAGTCTTTGAGCGCTTTCTCAGAGGCAATTTCATTTGCCCCCTCAACCATTTTTTCAGTCTTGGTAAGCGGTCCTTCAATCCCCTCATATTCGGGATAATTTGTCATTGCATCAACTCTAGTTAGGATTTTCCCTAAAGTGTCAGCACCGGTTCCTTCAGCGGGTCCACGAGAATCTTTTCCTCTTGTCTTGTAAATTTCTCTACCATCCCAATCAACATCTTTAGCGTATTCATCATCTTCGCTATTCATTGTCAGCAATAATTCCAACTCTTCATTTGTACCAGTGAGATTGAATAGTGAACCAACCAAAGGAAGTGTTCTTTCTGAATACTGTTCAAGAAGTTCTGTGGCATCCATTTTACCATCGATAATATCGTCTATTTTTTCCATTACTAATTGAATTCGTTTATTTGTATTCCATAATAACATAAGCACAAATAGAGAAAAAATAGCGAACCAACTGTAAGGACTAAGTTGAATTCCGTAAGGTTCAACAACATTCCACAATACAATTAAGATAGTAAATAAAATCATTCGAGGTAGCATTGCATTTATTATTTCACTTTTGAAAATAGCAACACGCATTTCATCGCGTAAGTCGGAAACCACTCAACCACCTCAAGTCAAATTCTTGGGTAAAGATTTCATCCACTCTACCTCAGTGGTACGTTGGGGTTTGCCAATGGGTATTGCCTGTATTGTTGGGATGTCTGGTTGGCTACGTGATTGTCGATGGTTAATCTCAGGGCCGCTTTTCATAACCACTGAATCTTGTACATTGACATTAGATGTTCTAGGTTCCATAGCCAATTGCTGAAGTAGATCGGTTAGTGTTTTCTGTAATTCTCGATTTCCATTCGTAATTTGGTCAAGCAGTTGCTGTTCAGTTGAATTATTATGATTAGCTTGGCTTGAGAGCATTCTCTCTAGAGATGCAAGCGTTTCTTCCCAGCGGTCATGGCCTGCATTAGTTTGATTTTCCAGTTTGCTTAACATTCTTTGCTGGGCTCGAATAAGTTGTTGAGCCTCTTCCATCGATTTTTTCTGAACTTTTAGCGATTTACGTTGACTTCCAATCAATTTCCTTGCTTCTGGTGCACCCACTGAGTCCCTTCTTTCTAATTCTAGTAGGGCTGTGCGCAGTTGTTCATCGCGGCTGTGTACCATGATTTGTAATTGGTCACATTGATTCACAAAAGCCAATAATTGTTTTTCCCCATAATTTATTCGAATTGATTGTTCAGAAGCGATTTTTGATAGTCGTCTGCGCTGTTGAGAATTGTGCGGGGCATCATACAATACTGATGCGGCAAGTCCCCCCATAACTGAGAATTCAATAAGAAGACCAACACTGTTGAATAACCATACACCCAATAGCGCTCCACCAAATATTGCTCTCAAACGCGGCATTCCGATATGCTATTCTTTGTCCGCGTAGTAATTTACAGTTTCCTGTGCAGGGTTAGTGGTTGAAAATCAGTTTATGGTGAATTTATCTTCATCAACCTCAGAGATTTCACCCTGTTCAAGCAACCACTCAAGTGCTTCAATAACTTCATCAGGATTAATGCCTATGGATTCTAGGGAATCACCTAATTCATCAAGACTGACAGGCAAGTTCCCTTTAGATGATAATTCATCCATTTCTAATAAAATATGTTGAGCCACGATTGCAAGTAATGGGTCATCACCAGTTTCCCCTGGTAAGTAGTCTAGAAGAATCGCAGCGGGATGTTCTTCCTCAATTGGTTCAGTAATTTCCTGTTCCGAATCTTCACTTCCAATTTCTTGTTCATGGGAAAACATATCGAATAAATTTCGCTGGTGGGGGTCATTCCACTTTATTTCATCCACCTGGATTCCTTTTCTTCTCATTCTTTCAGCCAAAGTATTAACTCTACTCAATCGTTGCTCCAATCTCATTTTTTCCTTTGCAAGATTCGCCTCAACTAATTTTAATTCCTCAGCGGCTCGTTTCGCTAACCATTCCTCAATATTCCAATGCGGATCTAATCTCAACATCACTTCCCAGAGATCACGAAGTTCCACTGGAAGTGTACCTGCATCAATCTTTGTGCTCTCGTCGGGTTCTGACGGGCCGCGGGTTGTCACGACAAGGTTGCCCATTGTGACGGTTGATGAAGTATGCCCCTGTTGATGGGTCAAAAGGGGTAATGGTTGCGTTCATGTAGGTTAAGCCGGTCGGTTCCACGATGTCGGCCTACCGCCTCACCATTCTGCCCGGCGACGGGACTGGTCCTGAGGTCATCAAAGAGGCTGAAAAACTGCTAAATTGCATCGAAAGCCTCACAGAATTGACTTTTGATAGGACAATAATTCCATGTGGTGGCCAATATTGGTTGGAAACCGGTGAAGAATGGCCTGTGGGTTCGTTTGAACACTGCCGTGATAACTCAGATGCAATTCTACTCGGTGCTATTGGTTGGCCCGGAGCAAATCTCCCAAATGGTGACCTTGCAGGGGGTCAAGTTATTCTTGGTTTACGAAGTGGATTGAACTTGTATGCTAATGTGCGCCCAATCAAATTATATGATGGCGTGAAGCATAAAATTCACGACAATTTTACCCAAGTGTGGTCTCCATCTCATGTTGATTTGCTGGTCCTCCGTGAAAACACAGAAGGCCTCTATCATAGCCTATTGCGTAGGTCCGCTCTCCGAGCACAGGGAATAGAACCTGAAGACGTAGAAGAAATGGAGTTTGGAGGTATTGAAGGCGAGGTTGCCTGGGACGCTCGTCCCATTTCAGTAAACGGCTCAAAAAAACTAATCCGGCTTGGGTTTGAATATGCTAAGCGAAGGAATGGTTCACCCAGCACTGGAGAATCAAGTGTAACATGTGTTGACAAGAGTAATGTTACACGTGGTTGCCAACTTTTCAGGCGCGTATTCCATGAAGTAGGTGAAGAATACCCTGGAATCGGAAAAGATACTGCTTACATCGATGCTTTCACAATGTGGATGGTCCGCAATCCTGAATGGTTTGATGTTGTAGTAACAAGCAATATGTTTGGTGACATTGTAACTGACTTAGGAAGTGTTCTCCAAGGAGGGATGGGGATGGCGGCAAGTGCCAACATTGGTGATGAACACGGTCTTTTTGAGCCGGTACATGGGTCCTCCCCCAAACATGCTGGGAAGGGCAAGGTCAATCCTATTGCAACAATTAATTCAGTTCAAATGATGATTGAATGGCTTGGGATGCGCCATAATGATGAGGAAGCAATCCAAGTTTCTGAACTAATTGAAAAAGCAGTGTCAGAACATCTGCGAGACGGCTCAATATTGACTTATGATTTAGGAGGGGATGCTTCAACTTCTGATGTTGGTAATTCTATTGTAGACCGTCTTTCTAAACTATTGGAATCACAACAGGCTCACTCTGTTTGATTATTCCTGTTACGGTTAATTTGCTCAAATTGTTCCCACATTTCAGCCTCAACTTCTTTACGAATAGTCCCCTCAACTTCTTTACGAACATGCTCGTAAAATTCACCGACAAGTTCACGACGTAATTCTTCTTCCAAACCCCGGCGTATTTCTTCTCTCTGGGAATCTGTGGTTCGCTGTACTTGGGTTTCAATCCTAGCACAAACTTCCAACATCCAATCTTGTTGTGGCTCAGGCATGTCCAAAGCTTTTGCTTGTTGCCTCAGACTATGTACTGTTTGTGTTCGTACAGGATTTCCTTCTAGATAGTCAAAAGCACCAGTAACAAAAGATATGATTGTGTCAACAAAATCACCTTCATTAACATCAGAACCACAACCAGGGCAACTGGTTACTTTGTCGTTCTGTAAAGGTATATCTCCATGGTCAAGTTTGGTTTTCTTTGGCGATGGTTTTTGAAAATCGGTCTCTCTCAAACTAACTGGCTTTGAGCGTTTTTTCCCATCCCTGCTTCGACGTGTTCGTCTCTTGAGTTTCTGTTCTTCTTCAAGATCAAAGTTCATCTGCGAGGAAAAAAAATCATCTGCCCCGGCCGAGTTACTTTTCTTTTCTACCATTTCTAGTCAAATATACTGAAACATATCTGCGCAAAAAGGTTCCCCCGGACAGTTTCTCAATGATATCATTTACCAAGTTGACTCAACATTACCGCAAGAGAATCATCTAAATTGGCTTTGTTGTCCCATTCAGGTGGTGCATTAGATATTTCATTTATCAAGTCAGAAAGGAGGATGGGGGCCATTCTCATCAATTCGTCAACGATTGTCACGGTTGCTTTTTTGGCAGTGCGCGAAAGTGGATTCAAATCCACCACAATCATTTTTTTTCCCATTTTCATAAGCGCTTCACACCTATCTCCATCTTCTAATGGCACAAAAATCACATCTGCATTCAAGATTCCATCACTACAGCAATTTGCGCGGGGACCCTCAAGGTTCGGAATCTTTGAATCAGGATGAATCCCAAGAATTGTGACATTAGCAACTGCAGTCTGCCAATCACCATTCCATCCAGTTGGTGCTCCTCCTTCACTTACCTCATTCCTCATCTTTTCAAGTCGGGAATTAAGGGCGGTCATTCTCTCTGGTGTGCGATAGTAGATATTAATTTCAATCGGGCATTGTAGTACTGCGGCACAACGAATCAAGTCAGCAGCAGCAAGTGCCACTGCATTCCCATTGACTGAAATCACACATCTTTTTGCATGTTTCATAACTAGTGCAGATTGTTTTATTGCTGCCCGAGCACTTTCACAAGTTGCTTCACCGAGTAGGTAGTCATACGCTTCTCCTCGGCCATGTGCAATCAAAGCAGAATCAGCCAGAAGGCCATCTGTTGCTGCTTCAGTCAATAATTCCCGGCCCATTAAGGAGTTGTACCGCGGATGACTAAGGGGTACCTCACCCATTGAGTTCACCTATGCACCATCAAACAACATTGATACATCAAGGGCATCCGTTCCACAATGTAATCCACTTGAAGATATTACATCAACACCTAATTCACTCCATACAGGTAGGTCTTCAAATGTGATTCCCCCACTTGCTTCAATAATTACGAGTTCACGAAATTGCCGAGCTTCCAAATCAAGAACAACCTCATTTGCCTTTTCAGTATCCATGTTGTCAAGCATAATAGTAAGGCGGTCTTTCCGATCCTCTTTCTCCATTCGTTGGGCCCATGTTTCAGCCGCTGCAACTGCTTCATCGATGGTTCGAACTTCTAAGACAATGAATGCACCAAGGGAGTCTAAGTCCAATTCACTAACCACCCGAGAAATCCCGGGTGGCCTTTTTTCATCTTTGTGAATCATTGTAGAGAGGTCATTTTCTTTGATCATTCTAGCATCCTTTCTTGTTAGTCGGTGTGTCAGCCCTCCCCCGAGATGAACTGCCCATTTATCTAACAAACCCCAGTGAACTTTTCGAGTTGAAGCGACACCGACGGGCGATGCTTTTTGCTGCCAAAGTGAGGTGTTGGTGGCAATCCCTGAAAGTCTGCCGATAAGGTTGAGGATGATGCGTTCTGCAGTCAAGACCTGTTCTCGACCACCTTCAATATCTAGAATTACTTTTCCAGCATTTACTATTGCCCCATCACCAACAGCCCAATGCCATTTCGCGCCAGGCATCCATTCTCTGAGGAGGTGGTCTGCAGCGTTAAGACCGGCTAAGGTGCCTGCTTGTTTAGTCCACACTTTTGCCTTCACGGTCTCTTCATCACGGGCGAGTGGATTACTGATTCCTTCGTCGTGCATCAAAGTGGTTACCCACCTTCTGATACTTGCACTCAATTTTTCGGTGGCTTGGTGGTCAACCCACAACTCAGAACTGCGGTCGTGAGGGAGGGCCTGACGGCTGGAGCCGGTTTCCATCACTTTGTGGAAATCGCCACCATGTTTCAAGGGTGCGATAGAGAAATTTGATGGTAAAAATCTACAGAACCTTCTTTATGCTTCATTAATTGAAGATTCTGCTGCTGAAAGACAGGCTAAGATGTCATCAATTGTTGTTCGCAAGGTGCGTACGGATTCTTCGCTGACTTTGATAGTTAAAATGGCTAAATCACCGGTGATGTCCAAATCAATTGTGAAGGATTCTGAATCATCGGGTGAAATCGCTTGTAACAATGCTTGAGCATCTTCTTTTGAGCCGCTCCACGTTACTACTACATTGTTGCTCATAACAACTCAAGTGAGCCACCCCCACTTGTCACCTTTGGTTGTAAAGTTGGATAAGTAACCTCTCTTTCGGATTAACTATGGAGGAAGATGAAGAGCCTGTTGAAGAGGCAGACGAAAGTACACCCGAATCTCTTAAACCCATTCTAACAGGGCTTCCAGAAGTTGAAGATTCAGTATTCTCATCTTCAGGTGCGCGTATCATGCTACCTTCTGACCGTCGTCAACATTCAATGGTGTTTTGGCTTAGTGCTTTGTTGCTTGTTACAGCAATGCTTGGATTCATTAATGGGTTGGATTACATTGACGGTGATTCTGGTCTCATCAATCACCGCCGTTTTATCAATATGGATACTAAAGGCGCAGCACCAGGTAGTGCAATTTTACTTGGTACTGTTGTCTATGAAGACGGTTCTGCAGCACCAAATCACGTAGTTCAAGTGACTGTTAAACGAGATGATGGAACAATTATTGAGAAGGGTAACATTACTGATGAAAATGGTAATTATAGAATTGAAGGATTAGACCCAGGTGTACAGGTTTTGATGATAGCCAATGGTTCGCGAGGAACCGCCCAACTTGTGCAACACTTGGTATTGCTCAACCCCGCTCCTAAAATGACCTTTGAACCGGTTGGATTCACCACCCTCCGCCTAACTTTCCCTAGTGATGATACATTTGAGCAAGAAAGTGAAGATGGTTCATTCATCAATTATGTCCCCTATGAAGCTGCAAATGAGATGGAGTTGTATGATTCTTCAGCCGCTGGATTGTATGTGATGATCGGTGTTGGATTTTCGGGTATTGCACTTATCGGAATAGTAGCAACAGTCCTTGGGTACCGGGATGGTGGGAGGGGGATGTTGCGAATGGCAGCGGTATTTGTATTTCTTTCACAAGGGCCGTACGGCAGTGCTTGTTGCCTAGGTGCTCTAGCATTTGGTTTGACCTTCGCCTTACCAAAAGTGCATTACGATTAGGTCTTGAAATCAGATTAATTAGCAGAACTATCTTAGACACCAGTGGTTGTTTGCATTCGAGCAAACCATGGTCCCGCTTTAGCGTGAGATTCAACGATGTTCCATCCACGCAGCCCTTGCATTGAGCGTAAAATCCCATAGTTAGCAAAGTCAGCACCATTCGGTAAAGTGCCGCCAAAGAAATCGCCGTTGAACCCGTCAGATAGCACAGTCAATTGATGAACCAAGTTTTCTTCTGGTGGTAGGTCAAACATTTTCCCACGACTTTTGCCCACCATGCGCATAATGATTCCACCGAGCCAAATCGCTTTCCATTTTTGTAATCCACTAAAACTTTCAACATCAGCGACATATCTGAGCGCTTTTCGAGATGAACTGTATGAATTGTATATCACCGGAAGGATTGACTTTCCTAGGATGTCACCACTAAAGTCCATCCACTTATCTTGGGAGCCATCACTGCCAGAGGTAGGGAATTTCTCCCCCCCCTCGTAGTTTGAATTAATGTAATGAAGAATATCGTTTGAGTCATTGACTTGAGTCCCATCTCCGTCCACAAATACTGGTACTGCATTCCATTCTGACCATTTGAGTTCAGATTTCTTCATTGGGTCAACTTCTACTTGCCGATAATCAACCCCTTTCCATGAAAGAAGGCTTCTCACTTTCCAGCAGAATGGGCACGTTTCAAATGCATAAATAGTTGGCTTATTATCAACAGATCTTTCAGGAACTTTAGTTGGCTGAACGCCACTCTCCCCTTTGCTCATGACTTATTCGCTGAAACACCTATTTACAACACTTCGCCTTTGGTGAATAAACAGTTGAAATGTGATGTCAACCGATTATTAGCCGTCATCAACATAGCATTGAGGCTGTTCGGTCTGTTAGCGAAAGCAGACTAGGGTGGTGAAAGGTTGGTAAAACTAAGGCAAATTGCTGAAGATTTTATCGTCACAGAATTGGGCGGGCCAGAGCCAGTAGTCGGTTCGGATTTTTCCGATTGCGAACACCGACTATATCGTTTAGAAAAGCGCAACCACGATACAATTGCCCTTCTTGCGCGTCTCTCAAGACATTTCCAACTATCACGTCGTTCTTTTGGTATTTCAGGATTCAAAGATAGACATGCAATAACTTCTCAAATGGTCTCACTTCCTGTTGGTAAAGGACAAAAATTGCCTACAGAAATCGGTCAACAAGTCGGCGATTTGAGCACCGACTTAACTGAAGAAGGGTGGCGACTAACTCTTCTTGGTGGTAGCGATAAAAAGTTGCGAAGCGGCAGCCATTCTGCTAACCGTTTCGCAATCACGGTCCGTGACATCAATCAGCAACAACTTGAGGGATTGCCACGCCGACTTGAGCAGGCAAGAATCCATGGCTGGCCCAATTGGTTTGACACTCAACGCTTTGGTTCAGCGGTTGGCCACCGACTTCCCGGAACTCACGTGATTGCTGGAGAATACGAAGCAGCAATGAAACTTCATCTTACAGAACGCAATAAATCTGACCGTTCTGATAAGCGCCGTGATAAGAAAAAATTCGCCGCTAGTTGGCCAAACATTTCTCACATTAAACCCGAACACAAACCATTTTCTAAATTGTTGAAAGCCCAAGCAAGGGCACTTGAAGAGGGTGTAGACGATGAAGAATTGTGGCGACGAGTGTACATGGCACTGCCTTACGATATCAGGGGTATTTGGATTTCAGCATGGCAATCAAGAGAGTGGAATTCTGACTTAGCGGGACTTTTTGAATCACACTTCCCCCACCATCTGTTGTATTTGGTGAAAATTGGAGTAGGCGGACCTTTTCTATTTCCAGAAGCACCGTCAGGAAAACGAGGGGCCCCGAAACGTCACCTCATTGCAGACATTGAAGAAACCTTAGAAAAATTACCAAATACCATGGAAATGCCCCATTCAGACCTTGACCTCACGGCGATTGACCAGTATCTTTCCAACCACCCGCGCCCGCTCATGATTAATTCTGAAATTGGTTCCACTGAGGAAGTTCGTGATGAAATGAACAGCCGTTCAAAGGGTAAGAGATGGGCAATCACTTTTGATTTTGATTTGCCACCTGGTGCTTACGCTACGGTGTTAATCAAACGATTATTCCATTGAATTTATTCCATTCCGTTGTTTGTAATGAATAGTGGTATTGCCAAGATAACTCCACAGAATGCCGCCCCAAATAAGCCACAAACCGCGGATGAGCCAATGGTCGTCATGCGAACAAATTCCGTATCATCGCCATATATGTCAGCTGGATAGGGTGTGGCGGCTGCAACGACAATACTCATGATGTAGCTAAGCCCAAGCGCAGCCCAAGCAATCCAGAACCCCTTTTTCTTGAATGATTGAATTAACCAACCAGAATATAAGTAGGCAATTCCAGCAATACTCGCAACCAATCCTTGGACGATATAAATCCAAGTAGGCGGCAAGTATTCACTGATATCTTCACCACCCATATTGGACATATAGGAGTTTAAGTAAGACATACCTGCAGCAGTTGCAATCCCCGAAATAACTCCAAAACCACCATAAATCATTAGGAGAATACCAATTACTTTGGCGGCTTGTGATGGCTGTCCTGCATAGACTACTGGCTGACCATACGGAGTGTAAACAACACCACCTTGTGCTACTTGACCACCAATCATCTGTTGTGGTGGCGGGGCGCCTTGTTGGGGTGGGATACTTTGCATAAATGAGCGAATAAGGGTTATTGGTTTCAACTCTCGGCCGGACTGCATTGTGGATAAGGCTGCAACATTGGCGGCGTAAATAAGTCAGAACAATCTCGCTGAACTACTGAAAGTGAGAGTACACTCGAAGCAGTCAAGTCAACAGTAATTGGTGTTAGGCTAACTGTACTTGGCACATAATCCTCAATGGTTTGAGTGATAATCAATTGAATACTGTCTCCAGCAGGGATCACAACATCCATGCCAAAGAATTCCATTTTTGCATTTACTGTTTGCCCAGGAACTAGTGGCTGTCCATCTTTTCCACCCGCATGGAATCGTAAATCCATCACCGCATGTCCTAGATGCATCCCACTACTAGCCAATACCATTTCAACTCCGATATGGCCCGAAGTTCCAAACAATAACAATGAGGTTGTAGCATCAATGTGAAGGGTCGGATTACCCACAATTCGGGTTTCATTTTCAAATTGGGAAGATGAAATTACCAATTGGGAAGTTGGGGTTACAGATGTACCCCCACTTACCACCTCAAATTGGTCCAATCCAAACTGTAACCACTCAATATCTAGGGGTGGATATTGGCCTTCAACTCGCCAGCCACCCATGTTATCCTGGATCTCTGCATGTAGTGCTGGTTGTGGCCCTTTGTTATACAAATAGAAGTCAAACCATTCAAGCAAATCATCAGCCCAGTCCCAGCGCACTGTGAACGGGTAAGCCTCACCACCTCTCCCTGAACTTAAGCCAGAGTGACTTTCGTTACGGTCCGGATAGTCGTGCCCCCATTGTCCGTACAGACCTTTGGTGTCAAAACCAGCTTCAACCATTATGTTGTGAGTTGGGAAAGCCATGTGTGGGTCAACATTCCAATCTTGCATTCCGTGGATAATGTAGACCGAGCCATCGTAATTTGCTACTGCCTTGTCAAGGAATGTACGCTCTTCCCAATAGTCACTACCTAGCCACGATAAATCATCTCCAGTAAGGTAGGCACCAACACCAGCGTAGTAGCCTTCTATGTATCCTTCACAAGCATTTTCGGTGTCTTCTAAGTCACCATCTAAACCAAAACTTCCGTACACTCCGTTATGCATGATTGCACCACGTGCTTCCATGCTCCCATTACGCCACATCAAGTCTTGTACACCGATTAGACCTGACATCGGCACGATTGTTTTCAGGTGATTTGAGCCCGTTGCTGCTGCTTCCCATGGTGTTGAGCCATCGTATGATTTACCAATGACTCCAACATTTCCATTAGACCAAGGTTGAGTTCCAAGCCACTCAATAGCGGCATAGATTCCACGCTGTTCATCATCGCCCATCAAATCCATGCAATGGTTTGCTTCACCGGTTCCAAAGACGCTAACTTGCGCAACCCCAAACCCATGGGGGACGAAGTTTTCGATTAGGAATCGTCCCAATCTGTTGGCTGGGGTTAATGCATCAACATCACCGTCATTGTAGTATGGCCCAATTTCAGATATGATAGGAACTGCACAAATTGTGACGCCATCTGCTGCTAAAGTGTCGTTAGTTGCGAGTGAGTCCCAATCACAGCCTTCGATTTCAGGGAGCCATAAACCGAGATGAACTTCAGCATCACCAGTGATTCCAGCACCACCATCTGAAATCGTAATAGTTGTTACAGGCACATAGACTGAGCGAACTTCTTCAACACCAAATGATCCATTCCATGATACTCTGCTGAAAACATCATCATTACGATAGTCAAGATCCGACCGCTGGTCTACAGGAGGTAACCAGTGGCCACTCCCATCATTTCCATCCATGTCATCAATTAATCCAGATGAAAAAATTGTTGCAATAACCATCATTACAATGATGAAAAGGGCAGTTGCAGCCAAAGCGATGTTTAGTTGACGTTGTTCACGTTGTGCAGACAATTCACCTTCAACAGCCATCTCAGCCTCGAGAACAACGTCGTCATCTCGTGCCATTAGTTTACTTGGGGCCACCCATTTGTTTTGAGGTCAGCGGAACCCTGTGATTACATCTCATAGACTAATTTCTGACAAGATTAGTGTGCGAGCATTGATGAAACAAAGCATCACCGCTTATCATAATGGCAACCAAACTGCAACGCCAACTCCTCAGTCTCCAGCGCATGGAGGCAACAGAGGGTGAGATTTATCGCCGGCTTGCTAAGAAACAAAAGAATCCGTCCAATCAAAAAATATTAGAGCAGATTGCCGAAGAAGAAGGCCGTCATGAAACAGTTCTTGCAGAAGCAACGGGTCAAACTGTTAAACCGATGATGTGGAAAGTTTGGCTTCATAGCCAAATGGCTTGGATATTTGGCCTAACGTTTGCAGTCAAGATGCTTGAACGAGTGGAGAGAGACGCCTCTACTGAATACCGAAAATTGGGTTATGATGACTTGGCTGATGAGGAGGATTCACACGAACAACGCCTGATTGGTTTATTGGAAGAAGGTCGCCTAAACTACATCGGAAGCGTTGTCTTAGGGATGTCAGATGCCCTAATTGAACTGACTGGCGCACTAGCCGGACTAACCTTTGCATTTGCAGATTTGAAACTAGTAGCTCTTGCTGGACTAGTGACCGGAATAGCCGCAGCATTCAGT
>DUDF01000091.1:0-1357 GCA_012959435.1 Candidatus Poseidoniales archaeon | reverse complement strand
CCTCTCTACTCGCTCTGAGAAAAAGGACACAAATCCGCTGACTGCGGCAATGTTTACCTGGATTGCATACCTTCTAACCGTGTTTTTGTTGGTCGCGCCTTACCTACTTATCTCCCCAGATACTTCACCTGTCTATGGGCTTGAGCCTCATGTACTAGCACTGGTTTGCACCCTAATTATCGGGATAGTTGTGATAGCATCATTCAATTTCTATGTCTCAGTTGTTGAAGAGGTTTCATTCCTTCACAGGTTTAGTGAGATGGCTGGATTATTGTTCGTTGTCAGCCTGATTTCATTTGGTATTGGAATCGTTCTCAGCAATTGGATGGGGATATGATTTATGAGGTCTATTCATTATGAATGCGCTCATCTTCTACATGTGGTATTTCATGAGGCCAAATGATTTGCTTTAGTGTGCTCAATATTCGTAGTATAGTTTCAAGTAAAACAACCAATACCATACTACTTGCGAATGAGATGGCAAATACATCTAATTGGCCCCAAAGTTTTGAAACAGCATCCCAATTGAATGAACCAGCATCAACAAGGAAAACACCCAATACTGCAAAGGGTAGCATTTTTGCTACATCCCGCGACAAATCTTCGCTAAAATAACTAATCACACGAACAGAACCAACAATTGATGTAGCCACCAAAACATTCCAGTATAGGTCATCCCCACCAGATAATAAAGTCAGAATTACTGCTAGTATTAGTACCCAGAAAGAAATCAAGAACGGTGCAAATAGAATATTTTGTATAATTAAAAGAATACCATTTACAAGACGTTTCATGAACCCTGTAAAACCTTCAGAGTATTGTGAGAGATTGGCATCGATTAGATCCCTTGTTGCAAGGAATCGATAGAACTTGAATACGAATGTTGAGTAAACCACAATTCCCGCAATCGCTGCAAATACAGGCAAGACCTGATCGGTAAAGGATTCCAAATTAGTTGGTAGTATAACTGCTGAATTATTCATATGGGAGCCCCTCAATTAATTCAATTCTCAATTTTTGACTAATCCACGAGCAATTAAGCCAATACCAACCAATGCAAGAAACCAAGCAATATCTGATGTCAAGATGATATCGTAGTTGTATGTGATTTCAGTGGTTTCTGTTACACCATCAACTGAATTTCCTGCTACAAAACGGTAGTCTCCTCCAGAAAGCGTCCAATCAATTTCACCAGAACTATCCGGTCCACCCTCAAAGAAAGTCAAGTCTTCAGTATCGCACAATAAGTAGCCTTCACCACTATTGAGGCATTGGTCAGCATCGCTTGCATCAACAATTCCTATCCAAGCATCAGGCGAATCCCATTGGATGACAAAATTGGCGACAATGATTCCGT
>DUDF01000090.1 GCA_012959435.1 Candidatus Poseidoniales archaeon | reverse complement strand
TGGGAAGCAAGTGGTGCGTGGTTGCTTCTTTCCGGTCTTGTTCTCACTTGGGCTTCATGGAGAATGTGGGACTTTGAATGGACTGAGAAAAGTGACGAGGATATTCTTAACCTGACGAAATTGGCTGGGGTAGCTGGCGCTATTTATGTTCCACTAGGTGCTCTTTTCCTCTCTGACGAAATTGGAGCATGGATATTTGGTTCTGTATTAGCGGTATTTGGTGGGATTCAGATGATGATTGGCTTTGAGCAGGATGAGAAATGGAGACGCATTTACACGCTTGTAGCCATTCCTGTAGGCATATTGATTATTGCTGGAGATATATCGAATGGAGTATTGCAAGGCGTGATGTATTTGTTAGCGGCTTTGACTCTATTCGGACAGGGATTCCTGTACATGAATCGGGCAGGAGTCATGGTATCAGGTACTGCTGCACATTCTACTTTAGTAACTGAAAATGTTGTTCCAGTAAACACGGTGGTAACCGATGTTGTGGCTGATGAAGAGCCGCAACAAGTTGAGGCGGTGGAAGAAGTTGTTGAAACCGTTTCAGAGCCTGAGTCAGTTGATGAGGTATTACCGCAGGTTGAACCTGAGACAGTTGCTGAAGCATTCCAACAGATTGAACCTGAACCAGTTGCTCCCGCACGATTTTACAGCGGTGAAGGATTTGATGTTGAATTACCACCTGATGTATTGTTTAGGATTCGTTCTGCTATTCAAGGTGCTGAATATGATGGCTACAAGCCGATTGTAAAGTGGGACCAACACGGTAGAGTAATTCTTGACTTTGAACCCATTGCATTTTTGTATTCTCATTCAGATGATTGATTTATCTTTCAGAAATGTCAGCGAAAACTCTTTGACCTTATCAAATTAATCAAGGTTTATGGGTAAGACCGAGATACTAGCGCCTGTAATTGTTTTGATGCTGCTGTGCACAAGGCTGTAACGTAGGTGTCTCCGTAACAAACGCTGGACACACAGTTGCTGGCTCAACTAGCCAGACGGTCAACTGAAACTAAGCATCACGCCAAGTAGCCTCTTCGGGGTCTTGGGATTTGATGCGGGCGAGTAATTGTCCAACCACTGCAACCGCGATTTCAGCAGGAGTTTCAGCCCCCACATTGAGTCCAATAGGGCAGTCAACTTGGTCTAGGTATTGTTGCTCAATACCGTCCATCAAAGAAGACTTAGAGAATGCTTCCCACTTGCTCTTCGAGCCAATCACTCCAATTCTACTTCTCCAAGCATCAGGGTTGTTTTGTTGCGCTAAGAGCATGCCTTTCAATAATTCTTCATCAACAGACCATTCGTGACCAAGCAACAAGATATCAGAATATTTTGCTAACTCAGAAGAATCCTTTCCAGTCAAGAAATTAGATGCTGATGAATTGTGAAGTCCTACTGCATTAGGGTAGATTTTTTGGTCAGTGTATTTGTTTCTAACATCAAATACTGAATATTTCCAGTCAAGCAATTCACATGCGTCTGCAATTGCTTTGCCACAATGACCGCCGCCGCAAAGAAGGATGTGGGGCATCGGTTGAATCACCTCAAAGGAGAGCGTAACTCGCCCTCCACAAAGGCTGTTGAGTGGTGTTCCTGCATGACCTTTTGCCTCTTTTTGAAGTTGGAAAGTTTCAACAAACCCTCCTTGTTCACCATTCTTTTCCTCAAGTAAAGTTGAGAGTTTTTCGCTGGTTGTTAATTCTAGGCCACCACCGCCAACAGTACCACACTGTTCACCAAGGTCTGAGAGCGCGAGTCGTGCGCCAGGCTTCCTTGGAACCGAACCACCTGAAGAGAGCACAGTAGCCACTGCAACGCGCCTACCATTGGCCAGTTGGGCGGTAGTCCAATCTAGTACGGTGTGGGTCACGAGACTTGCGAAAGCGTTCCTCCCCTTTGAATTTGGGAGAGGTAAAAATATTGAGAATGTTCTTCAACCAATGTCTAGTCAGAATATTTGGTTGTATGGGCTTAATCACATTCATGGAGGGATTTAGCCCGATTCAACAGGCTCTAATTGCCGGGCTTTTCACTTGGTTTATGACTGCCTTAGGAGCAGGTTTAGTCTATTTTTTCAAGGAGGTTAATAGAAAGGTTCTCGATGCAATGTTAGGATTTGCAGGAGGTGTAATGATTGCTGCAAGTTTCTGGTCATTGTTAGCACCGGCTCTGGAATTGTCTGAAGGCAAGAGTTTACCAATTTGGTTTCCGGCTTTAGTCGGATTCATGTTAGGTGGCGTGAGTATGAGAGTTATCGATATGTTTCTTCCCCATCTGCATCCAGGTGCACCACCCGAAGAGACAGAGGGTGTCAAAACCTCGTGGCATCGTAGTATGTTGCTTGTTTCCGCAATTACTCTTCACAATGTACCTGAGGGATTAGCAGTAGGTGTTGCTTTTGGTGCAGCCGCTTCAGGATTACCGGGTGCTACGATTGGCGCCGCTGTCGCTTTGGCGATTGGTATTGGCATCCAAAATTTTCCTGAAGGTGCGGCTGTATCCTTGCCCCTCAGGCGCGAAGGTTTATCGCGAAAGCAGAGTTTTGTTTGGGGGCAATTATCTGCTACGGTTGAGCCGATTGCTGCAGTTTTGGGTGCGGCGTTGGTTATTGCAGCGGCTCCAATCCTACCCTATGCACTTGCATTTGCAGCGGGTGCAATGATCTTCGTAGTTGCTGAGGAACTGATTCCGGAAGCCCATCGCGGTGGTAATGGGGATATTGCAACCATGGGTGTAATGATTGGATTCTCGGTGATGATGGTCCTTGACGTCGCCTTTGGTTAATTCGTTCTCTATAGAGCCAAGAAATTAGGTTAAAATTCATCTGCTGCTTGTTGTAACTGCTCTAAATCGTCAGGTGTGTCAATATTTAGATGAAGAAATTTGTCCGTAACGTTGATTTTCATTGGTGAAATCAGGTCGCGAAGCGATGTTTCTGGTTTTGCCAACATGATTTTCTCAACATCTTCTCCGTTAATAAGAACCGGATGACCGCCACGTCCATCCTTTGCAGGGCATGCACTAAATTCAGTATGACGTAGGATTTCAAGAGTTGAATTTGAGAATCCAGGTCTGTCAACAGGTGCTATCAACACCCGCATTCCTCTCTTGCTCTTGATGTTGGATATGATGGTTGCAAGGCCACACTGGATTGAACCAGTCCTGCCTTTTTCGGGGGCAGGGTTTAGGACAACAGTTCGCCCCGGAATTGCAAAGGTGACATCAATCAGTAATTTTTGATTGGTGACTACGATTGGTGTGATTCCGCCTAGTTCTAATCGCTCAACTACCCACTTCACAAGTGGGATTTCACGGTTTCCTAATTTGATAGGTATCATCGGTTTTGGTTGACCTAGGCGCTCACTGGCACCTGCTGCTAGCACAACCGCGTAGAATTGCTGCATCTAAACCGATTCACACGGCGGAGGTTCTTGACGAGTTCGGTCGCATAACTGAAAGTGAATCATTTATTCAGTATCCTTATGGAGATAAATTCAGTCCTTTTCCCAAGGAGCCCATTCAGAATCGGAATTATTGCGATACCACCAATCTTCACTTCCCGTTGGCCATTGGAGATATTCGTGGCCATCGTCCTCATATTTTCCCTTCATTTGCTGGTCAGGAGCGCCGTCATAAGTAACCTCTTCCCATTCTCCTTCTGTATCCTCTTCACGTTTTGCTCTCATAGCAAGGAACATTGCTACCGAGAAGAAAATTATGATACTAAGTCCACCTATAGCAAGCATAGATTGAGAAATGAAGAATCCTTTCTCAGCTGAGGTTTTTTCAACATAAACCGTCCAATTTTGGGTATTGCTTTCGTTACGTTCGGTAATCAAATTCGTTGTGTCAAGTGATACAATTAAATCAAGTTCGCCATCCCATTCAGGAACCCAATTAAACGAAATAATTGTGGTTGTTTCACCTTCTAAGAATCTTATTTCCTGTAGACCAATTTCCGAGTTTTGTAGTCCCCCTTCGTGCAGAATTAATGTTTCTAGAGAAACATAAAATGGTTGATAAGTGTAATTCCCTAGGTTGACTATTGTTATATTCACCAAGGTTTCTTTGCCATAGATTGGTGTTTCGGGAAATAAGGTGAAATCACTAGAGTGTAGGTCTGGTCTTAGTTCTATAACAGGGAAACTGATAGGCCAGTTTTGTGATGAACCTGCTCCAGTCAATTGGTTACCAGCTAGATCTTCCAATGTTAACCAGCAGTCAAGTGAATCATCCTCTTGTAGAGGTGGTGATGTCAGATTTGCGATATGACGGGATATCACTCCAGCGCTTTGTATGAGTGCAATGCCGTGTATTTCTGTACCAAGTGTTTGGAAGCCTCTGCTGACTTTACAAGTTACAGGGATATCTCCTTGTTGAATCCCAGAATCCTGTTCTTGGATGTCAAATTGTAGGGAGAAATTGGTCGAATTCGCTGGTATGAAATTAGGTTTTGAGCCAACGATTACAGGGGGTTGATTATCAATCTGTAATCTGAGGGAAGAAGTAGTTGGTGTAACAATTCCTTTGCCTCCAAGTACTTCTAGAGAAACGCGATATATTCCACTACCATGGGCGTTCATCTCTCCAATAAAAGTACCATCAAGAAATGTGTTAACTGCAAGAGGTAAATCGAGTGGCACTTCAATTTTTACCTGAAACGAATCGGCTTGTGGAGGTAGGTCAATTGCAGAGTAACGTACTCTCCCTACAATTAGTAAATTCTCTTCTAATTTCAAATAATCATCGTCTTGAAGTTGAATATTTGAAGCGTCATTAATAAAAATTCCAAAATCTGCCAATATGATATCCGCATTAAATTCCCAATCAAGGAATGTTGAAATTGAATTTAATCCTGATGTGTCAGTTATGTGAATCAAAAATTCACCATGCGACTCTGCCGGATTAAAAAGTGAAGTCACCATGAATGAGAGATTTAGATATGCGACATCTCCATTATTCTCAAAGAATGCACCTTCAACTAATACTTCATCGTTATTTGATGTAATGGCCCCGCCTCGTTGCCATGTGAACTCAATTCCTTGGCCCATGTCAATAACGATGTTCTCAATATCTTCGCCACCATTGACATCGTTCAAAGTGACGTTAAACCAACCCTCGTAGGATGGTACAATCACTATCCCTGCCGGGAATTCAAGAGTTGCAGATGTCAAGGTAGTTGGTTCGGGCACCAATGAAATGTAGTGATGCAAGTCATTGTCAAATCCAGCATCTCCACCATTTAGTGAATTTCCTGCATTATCTCCCCCCTCAACAAAGAGTGAGACTTGTTCACCCTGTACGTTTTGCAGGTCTTCGTAAGTTGCGTGGAAATGCTCAGAAGTGCCTTGTCTGAGTAGTGGTCTAGCCCGATATTCTTCTACTTCTGGAATTCCATTTCCATTATTATCGTGAAGGGATTCAACCCACCAACGTAGTTGAAGAGTTCCTTCAGCAATACCGCTAGCACCAACCGATTCGGCAATTGAAATGTTAAACAGTTGGTTATTACTAGGAATCACTCTTGAAAGAATTGGGGCATTAAGTACCATTCCAGGCATTGTATTATCTAATCTGAATGTGAGAATACTTGTTCCATCCGGAGTTGCATCAAGTGGTCCTGAGATATCTGCTTCAATGGTAAATCCACCATAGCGATTTTCACTCGGTGCTTGACTGTTGATTGAGAATGCGCCAGTACCATCAACTGTTCCATTTCCAGTGATATTGATTAATTCAATTTGCACATCTTGTGGTAATGGATAACTCAACTCATTGAGGAATCTAACATCGCCTGAAATTCGTAATAAATCTCCACCACCAACCCATTCATTATCAAAAATTTCAGGGCTGCCATCAGTTGGATTTGTCTCATCAAAGACATGGAAACTAGTTATTTCCATCCTTCTTTCATGGTCTGTGGTACCAGTTGATAGCCGTTCAGTGTGGTTAGAATCAACAGTGCCTGCTTGAGCCTCCCAAACAATATCTTTCTCAGGTGGCCAAGCCCAATCAACCTGTAAATTCCATTGTATAAGTCCGGTATCTGAGTTAAGTGACTGCCATTGTCCAGATAAACTTTCAACATAACCTCCCGGGTCATTCACCCAGGCGCTAGAGTTAGAGAGTGAATACAATAGAGTGGGTCGCAGTACCACGTTTTGCAGTTGTGGTGTGAGGGCTACCCATGACAAGTTGGTCAATCCTTGGTACGAGGTAACTCGCACTGAAAATTGGTGAGAAACTCCGTTTGGCACAAGTGTTTCAGTAGGTATTGAGATTGTTCCGATTGAAGGCGGTCGGTCTCCTGTACTAATCATTAAGTTAGATAATTCCACAATTCCTGCTGATCCAGAACTGACGTTAATAGGGATGCTAACATTTCCTGTAGCATCTGGAGTAAGATTTGAGAGATGCTGGTTTATTTCACTGACGAAATCACCATGTGGGGAAATAGTTACGGTTGGTTGCCAATCATAATGGATGTCAATATCATCTAGAATTAGTGTTGCATTGCCACTGACATTTAGTGGGATGTCAACAAATTCGTTGCCGTAATTATCGGTGAAAGTTGCGCTTGAATTGGCTAATAATGAGTTTAGAGTTGAGGAAAAATCAGGTATTGTAGTTGCATTGCTGAGATTTCCTGAATGACTCCACTCCCAACTGTTATCGTTGCCAACATCAAATCCAGCTGTGACATCATTAGTTCCTTCAAACAAGATTACTAATTTTGGTCCATGAGTTGAATTATCACGGGACATGATTCTGAGCATTGATGCGTCTGGTTTGTTGGTGTTTTCATCTCCGAGAAGAAGGATTCCTTGATTGGTAACACTGCCATTTACCCAGCTCTGAACAAGGTTGGTTAGGCTTTGAGAATTGAATTCCATCCATGTTTGCTCAAGGTTGGCTGGACTTTCAGTAATACTTGCAACAGTAGCACCACGGTCAAGGGTGCTTGAGGCACCAGCAGAACTCCACGCGTAATCAGTTCCAGTCAAATTGTCAATTGCTTTATTCCATGTGACTCCAGGTCCTTGTGTGACCTGAATGTTGTAATCTAATCCTTCAATCCAGTCCTTTAGAAGTGGTCGAACAGTGTACGTGTGTTGGGCGGTAACTGGTTGTCCTGTATTTGCATTGTTAGAAACATCATCAACCCAATACGAGAGATTTGCGTCTAGTACTGTGACAGAAGGAAGTTGGGTTAGGTCAAACCAGTATAAACTGCGATAAATATGCCAGTTTGACCATTCGGTTTTTCCAACTACAGTTATTGTTGCATTTCCATAATTACAATCTTTGTAGGTTGCATTTCCCCAAGACGGGTTTGGATTGTGGATGTAGGCGTCACGCATATTGTTGCCTGAGAGCGTGAGTTCACTAAGGGTTGAGAAGTTGACACTTGCGGAATTAATTGTTGCATTGAGTGGTAGGCGTATAGAATAACTTGTGTTATATCCCGTTGACACATTAACTCCAACTCCGGTCCGGCCATTTGAAAGTTCATTCAAATGACCAAATGATCCATTTCCTGGGCCTCCGAAGGCCCATTCCAAATCTTGATCATCCCCTACATCAATGGAAATTGTGTTGGGTCTGTTGCCAAGGTTATCTGGCAATCCCTTGACATCTAATTCAGCCCAACTAACAACTTCGTTGGCACCTAAAGTAAAATTGCTGCTGATATCATAACCAGCCGAGGAGAATGTGAGGTTAACTGAGGACGGTTGACCAGTCATACCAAAATTAGTAACTTGTCCAGCATTTGCTGGGTTAACTATCAGATTTGGAATCGCCGCCAGCATCAGAACTGACAGCAGTATGGCCCTTATCTGCATGGTTGCGAATTTGCCACCTCACCAAATAGGGTTTTGGTGGATAGATTCAATCCTAATTAGGTGTTTTAACTCCCAAAAATTCAAATTACGTTCTTATTATTAATAAAATCAATCTTGGCTTAGGGGTGCAATTTAATTTCACCTTCATCACCATGAATAAGTAATTCTTCAACATTTTTCCCACTAATTTTTGAAGCGGCCATTATCCCAGTCATTACCACCCCTAGAACTCCATGTGCAGCGGTAGATTGGCCACAATGATACAACCCTGAAATTTCAGTATTAATCGGTAGTGCACCAAGTCCTAGTTGCTGTTTTGATTTGGCAGTTGCATACAGGTTTCCACGATATGAATTAACGTAATGAACATTGGTTAGCGGGGTTCCTAATTCACAGATTACTAGGTGCTCACGAAGATTTGGTACAACACCCTCAATGGTGTCAAACATCCTCTCAGTCAAACGTTTTTTGAATGCAGTATATTCTTCTGGCCGTTCATCAGTTTGACTATCTTTCCATTGCTCAAACGGCTTGTAGGATACGAAAATGAAAGCCTCCATCGTGTGAATCCCATTTTTCATTTTACTCGGGTCTTTCTTCGTAGTAACCGTCAAAAATGCACCGGGGAATTTTCCCTCACCCTTTAGTTCGTCTTTCTCAGCGAAACGATATGTTGCATCAACATCAGGGCTGTTCATTATCCAATAATTCCCCGAATCAAGTCCTAAGGAATCAATATCTAAGTCAGTAGCGAGATAAAGGCTCAACGCACTAACTGATGGTTCAAGACCAGCAATTTTTTTTGCCAACTTTTTTGATAGATTTGTTTTACCAACAAGGCCATTGTAAGTAATCCAAGCGTCTGCATTGGAGATGATTGTTGGCGTACGTATTTCTTCTCCACTTTCTAGGAGAACTCCGACAGCACGACGGTTTTTCCCATCCCCTTCAATGATTATTTTCTCAACCTTGGTTCTGAGACGAATCTCACCACCATTTTTCTTCAAGCGGGAGATGAATGCCTTTGGTATCGCTCCTCCACCACCTTTGGGATACCAACCACCATCCCAATAATGGCCATCGATGGCAACGTGTTGTGCGAATGGAACCCTAGCTGGTGAGATACCGTGGTCACCAGAACGTGATTCTAATATCGCCTTCAACTTGATGTCCTTCACATATTTATCAATTATTTTTGAGGCCGGCGTCATCCCTTTGAAGACCACTACGGGGGCTTTGAAAATCAATTTCGCACCATCTAGCAGTCCGTTAATATCACCTGCGCGATTTAGCCCATAATACATCTTTTTCATCAAATTAAAGTATTTTTCAATCCCTTTTCTTTCCTCAGGAAATCGTTTGATGAGCCGAGCCATGAACTTATCTCGCCCGCGAGGTATGTCAAAAGTCTCATCTTCAAACACAACGTGATCATAGCCATCAGGATTTAGTTCACAGAATTCTAAGTCTCCGCCAACACCTAACCCTTCAAACAATTTTCTTGCTGGTCCACCTTTCTGCATCTGGCCAATATAGTGAACTCCAGGGCTGAACTTGTGCCCTTCTAATGAGAATGAGTGGGTCCATCCACCGGGAAGGTAATGTTGCTCAAGAACCAGTACACGTTTGCCGAGGTTTGACAGGGCTACAGCAGCGCTGAGGCCACCAGCGCCAGAACCAATTATCACTACATCCCAATCGGACATGTAGTTGCTAGCGAGTGGTGATGAATTATCATGCTTGTCTATGATAGAGACTTTGATTTTTGTTTGATTTGACTAAAATCGCTTAGTGGTTTACCAAAAGATTTGGGTTATTCACCATGTGCTTCCAACAGGTCAAGAGGAATTATTGCCAATGCCTCTTCATGAGTACTTTCTAGACTAACTGGGCATGCTACGCCCTCTTCTGCAGCATCCATCCATGTTTGGGCACACACACACCACCTGTCACCGGGGACAAGTCCTGGGAAGTTGAATTGTGGGGCTGGAGTAATCAAATCATTACCCTTTGTGCGAGCGAACTCAAGAAAATCTTTGGTTAATATACAACAAACAACGTGTAGTCCACGGTCGGTCTTGTCGGTATTACAGCAACCATCACGATGCCATCCAGTTAGTGGGTCCATTGAGCAAGGTGCAAGTTCGGTGCCAAGGACATTGATGCTTTCGTGCATGAGGGTTGGCTACCTGCTTGAGGATATTAACCCGTGTCCGCTCAATTATTCAGCGAGTAATTCCACGGCCAATGATAAGTCTCTGAATCCCGCAGTAACTATTAGTTCTTGATTGGTAACTACTATGGAAGTTCGGTCAATAAATTAAAAATAACATATGATTGATTTTATTAATCACTCTTCTTCATTATGTTCGATTTTCAAAATATGAGTTAGGGAAAGGAAGGTTGCTAAAATAATTGACATTAAGACACTTATACTCAATAATTGCCCCGAATCTTTTGCAAGTGGCCAAGTAGCAAATCCAAGTAAAAAGAAGATTGAAATTGAAGTAATTCCTGCGCCCCATCTAGCCGCCGTATCATTTTTTGTAGGTAGATGTTCAGCACTAGCGTGCGATAGATAATCGGCGGCAAATCCCATTCCCAAAAGCACAGTAGGAGCTGTGTTGATGCTTCGTCCTCCGAACAAGCTAGCCAAGCCATCGACTGCCAAACCTATTGCAATCGTCCCAATTGCTATACGCGCGGCTCTTGAGGGGGCTCTTGTTACAAAGATGGATGCTACGAAAATTGCTAATCCAGCCAATAATATCTGATTCATCCTATTTTCTTCAAAGGAACGTGCAAGCCCTCCACCTGTTGGTAACTCGCCGCCAATATCACCTTGAATTTCCATTTGATTCATTAGTTTTGCAACATCATCTGTGAAGATTAACCCAGCTTCTGCATTCTGTACATCAATTAATACTGCAATTGAAATCCCAGTTGTAACACCATTGCGTTGTAGTCTTGCATCGTCAAGAATTATCGTTCCAGAGCTCATCTCAACTATTTGATCAATTGTTACTTCTGTGCCACCATCATTAGGTATTCCCATGACCATAGGAGTCTCGATTAAACCAGTGTCAAACGATATGACACTCGGGTGTTGACCTAATTGCTGTTGAAGGTCTCTAACCAGTTGATAATCCTCTGTTGAGTCGCCCTCAACATCAACAACAATCCAAGCAGTAGTACTTGTTGCTAGCATATACTTGGTTTGTAATTCATCCATTTCTTCAAATCCAGGATCACCCTCTGGAAGGAGTTGTTGAATGTCAAATACTTCAACCCCAGCAGGAGCAATTACCGCGATAGATGCCAGTATCAAGAGTGATACAGGCCAACACCAAGAAAGTGAAGGGTGGATTTTTGTAGATTTAGAAGAGATTGAGTTATTGGGAGAGCGTCTACTGAGATAAAATTCTTCTAGCAAAAAACGAGTTACCAACCAATCAAGAAATATACCAATCGCCATCACTAAGCCAATAGATCTATTCGCAAGAATAGGAGAAAAAATTGCTAATGATACTGCCGCAATGGTTGTAACCATAGCAATAAATAGCATATTTCGCACCTCTTCTTTATTTCGTGATGATTTACAATACCAAAATACTCCATCAACTGCTACCCCCATAATAATAGGAATAGCAATCGCATCAATGATAGAAAAATCAAATCCTATTAATGACAGAAATCCGATTTCAGAGCATATGACCAATGCCACTCCCCCAAGAGTAACGGCAGTAAGAAGAAAATCCCTCATCCAAAAGAAAAGAATTAACGATAGCAATATTAGTGTCATAGGGAGGATTACTTGAAAATCATTTTCTGCCATTTCCTTTGATTTTTGGAATAACATATTCATTCCAACTGGGGTCACTTCAAATTCGGTTTCTTCACTGATTTTATCCGCCCAAATTGACAACTCTCCCCAATCAGTCTCTTTGTTATCGCTTTCCAACCAAATTAACCACAATAATTCATTTGCAGCAGGGGGTTGATTTACAGATGCGCCAGAGAATGAAGGGCACGCCACACCATAATTTGAGTCTTGAGGCAACATCAACATACTTGCTTCAAAAGCAGTTTTCTCTTTATCAGTAGCATCTTCTCCGCACCACCCACCATCAATGGTTGGTTGTAATACATCAACCCACCTCGTTGCATTTTCTAGTGAGCGGTTTCGTGAAGCAAAAGCATCTGACCATCTCATTAATGGCGATTCAATTCTATTTAATCTGACCTCTTCAGAATCAAAAGAAGTGCTTGAGTTGGAACCATCCATTGCCTCTATTTCAAGTTGAATCAAACTTTGGACACGGCTCAAATTATTCGTTAATTCATTTCCATCATCATGCCGAAATAATAGTATAAGTTCTGATGAATGTGCAATTCCTCCCCTCTCATTTTTTATTCGCTCTTTTACTGGATCTTCAAATAGTACATTAGTATTCATTGTTGGTTCTACAGGAAAGACAAGTAGCATTCCTGAGCAAACGAGCATGATTACTAGTAACACATGGCGAAAATTTACTGCCACCATATTGCTACCTCAGTTAGGTAATAAATGAGATTTGGATTTAAGTCCATTCCATCCAGTGGCCAGTCTCGGGATCTCGCCACCACCATGCATCGGTGCCTTGTGGATATTCTATGACCTCATACCCGTCCCTCATTTCTCCTTTGATACTCGGGGACGGTTGTTCTGGTGAATCAAACATTACATCTTCTTCGTAGTCCAGATTATCACGTTTCCCTCTCTTGAATAGAGTCAACGCGGCAACACCTATTGATGCTAATATCAGACCGGCGATAATTGCCATGACCATAGTGGTGCTTATGATAGGGTCACCTGAACCGGCACTGCCAGTATTATCTGTATTATCAGTATTATTATCCGTTTCATCTGTCCCATCACTGATTGCACAACCGATGAAATCAACTGTAGTACCAGGTGGTGTGTTTGGGCATGTGTCCATTACGTCAGTAATACCATCTCCATCTGCATCAAGAATCGGAGTGGTTAATTCACACCCAACTGAATCAACTGTAGTGCCATCCGGTGTGTTTTGACATTCATCCACGCTGTCATCGACACCATCTCCATCCGTATCTGAAGGTGGTATAATTACAATAGGGCAACCCAATTCATCAACTGTAGTGCCAGCGGGTGTGTTTGCACATTCATCCACGCTGTCATCGACACCATCTCCATCATTATCAGAAGGAATAGTGGTTCCATTATCAGTGACATTAATGGTGAGTTCTGCTGGGTAGTAATCGCTTCCTCCTCCGTATTTTACAATAATGATACCTTCAGGAATTACAAATTCTACTTGCCCATAATCATTTGATATCAAAGCCACTAGGGTTTGGTTGTCTTTTACAACAGTGAAAGATAAACCCTCAACAGGCTGACCACCTTCATCGGTAGCAGTAACTTGCACAATGTCATTGGGCAGTGGATTTGCAGGGCTGAAAGAGAGAGTAAGGTTCTCCATTTGAGGTGGTTCTGGATTTGGTACTGAGATTTCTGAACCCCATGCTGATACCATTGTTGCATTCTCGCCTTCACCTACCTGAACCATAGCTAATACGGTGTAATCATCACCGGGAGATGAAAGAATTGGAAGCCGTAAATCTGCACTTGATCCTTGTCCCCATGCAACAGAACTGAAATCACTTAAGAATTCATCAAACAGGTCGAAAATCTCATCGTCAGACATTTCTTCATTATCTCCTGAGCACATTCTATCATCATTGTTCAGTTCTATATTTAGCCAACCTTCTTCGTAAGATAATTTAAATTCAAACATTCCGCTATAATCTGTAGTGGAGTTGAGGAGGTAAGTTATCCCTTCCTCTAGATCATAATTAGCGTAGTAGCGACCATCGGTTTCTAGTGTCCAATCTGAAATTGGAGTGATTAGAGAACCATCCTCATCGTTGGTGAGTATTGCATTGGTTGGGTCATAACTAGGCCATGGGGATTGTTTGGGAACATATTCGGACTTCATTTCTTGTTGTAGAGATAATCTTACATTGCTGACGAGGGTGCTATTTTCCCAGCGTTCCTCACTCCAACCATCAAATTTTTCACAAATTTTTTCCAAGTCCTGTTCAACAGGAATCCATCCAACTCCTTTTCTCACTGCTTCCTTGTAGAACAGTTCAGTCATGGATGATAAGTCTAGAGTGGCTGGGTCGAAACCACTGCGTGGGGCAGCCATAGCTAGAATTCGTGAGGCTGTATCATTTCTAAGAGCGATATTTGTGACTTGTCCGGGTCCAAGTGCCCCTGTCATATTCAATTCTTCAGGGTTGTTAAGAATCAGACCAACACTAATAGCGGTTGGAAATAATTCTCCTTCTTCTAATATCATTGCCGCTATCATAGAGATAGGTGCCTTGATTCTTACTTCTTGTGAGCGTGTTGTATCGCCTTGTTGGAATTCGAGTGTATGCTCTTCTTCTTCCCCCCAATCATCCTCATCAATGCTTTGGAATACATCACCCATTTCCATAGGCATAACCATCAGGCTGACATTGTAATTGTTCTCACTCACTCCTGATGGAGTAACAGAAATAGTGGTCAAACCACCAGCCCCGGTTTGCACCGAGTAGACCGGTACTCCAGACAAAGTTGTTTCTTGAGTCAAACCACCAAAAGCAAGAGATGCTTCTGTGACCATAACGAAATTCATTCCCATGCCAGTATATGTGATTCCATTCGCTCCAACATTTTTGGTTTGTACAATGCTAAGATAAGCTCCAGGCAAGGTTGGAGTGACAGTCATGCTAACTCCTCCAGTTTGATTGGTGGTTAGGATTTGTTCATCCATAACTTCAATCGGCCCATCAGTGAAAAATCCATCAATTATTACAGCATTAGGCATCACAGATTGTGTCCGTATCAGTTCGCATTCACCCTTTTCGAAGTGCCCTTCAAACCATCCCTCTCCATCATCTCCATCACGCCAGAATCCTTGGTCTTCAGTGACGTTTTGAGAATGGATAACTTCTCTTCCATCAACATCAGAGTAAGTGATGACAATGGTATATTCCTCCACGCCGTCTTGAAGTTCATAGTCATGGCCCCACCAAGCATCTTGTTCTTGAGATCCCGCCGCCCGTTCGGTGGTATTTCCATCACCCCAATCAACTTCCACATTGCTGAGTTCTGGTTTATCAAAATCACCATCATCGTTTCTAAAGTGCTCATAACGCCATCCGATGTCAACGTGATTCCCGCTGTGAGCATTCCCTTCGGTTCTAGCACAGCCGGAAGTGTCGGGAAGTGGGACTTGCTTCATAATTTCGAATTCAAGGCCGTCCACAGTAGTTCCAGAAGTTGTAACATCCACTAAACCACGCAAATCCACTATCACTGCTGAAATTTGGTTAGTAGCGTCCCATGATAAACCTGAGCCAGCAACTTCGATATCCTCATCTAAACTGGATGCTTGTGGGTATTCTCGGTCGTCATCATGGCCACTGTATGGGCTGATAGCCACACTAACATCCCCTGTGAGGTCATTCCCAGTATAATTCCCAGAGAACTCGGTATTCTCCGACCCTGAGGCTAACACCGAGATAATTTCCACATCTCCATCAGGTGAAAACTGTGCAATAGCATCTTCAGCAAGTTGAGGTGAAATTCGCAGAATTGCAATATCAACTTCAGCGTTCTCTACAGCACCGGTATAATTGTACGAAGTGGCACTCAAAGAATAAGGTGCGCTAACTAGAGTTGTTTCATCTTGTTCAACAACTACACCTAATGCTGAGACAATGAAAATTTCATCTGTATTTTCGTATGTCATAGATTCTAACATAGAAGGCCTCATGTTTTCTAGTTTGAGATTAGCACCTTCCATTCTTGACATATCTCCATTGAAATTTTCTAGAGGCTGTGTGAATGTCCATATTGCTTCGTCTACGGTTTCAGCAGTCAAACGTCCTATGTATTCTGACCTGTCATTACTGCTTTGTTCCAAAATTGTGTTTATTGTAACTCCGTGATTATTGGTCATATTCATGTAATATTGACTTGGGTAGTCACTTTCATTATCAGGACCCCAATATCTTAATCCGACCCCAATATCAAGGATATGTGAATTATAGAGAGTAGTTCTAACATCATATAGTTCTTCAAAAACCACAGAATCAGATTCTGAAGATTCCCCTTCTTCCTCTTCACCAGATTCCCATTCCAAATGTTTGTCACCAAAAGTTGCGTTTTCCATCCATTGTCCAAATTCACCTAAGATTTGTCCAGTTGCATTCCATACGGGGTCACTGAAAGAATCAGCGAGATCGTTGAGAACATCTTCTGGTAGGGTGTTGAAATTATCGAAAGCGTCGTTGACATAAGAGGAAGAGGAACCGGCTTCCATGTTAGCAGTCCATGCTTGACCTTCACTAGTTTCCAGTAGTTTCTCGTATTCCCAGAATATTTGGTCTGGGACATCGTCTCCATCTGTATCAACAATATCTGTTTCTCCTAGTTTTTCAGCCATTTCAAACCAGCGAACAAGCAAAACTTGTACTGGCGTCATATTGCCAAGGTCTCCGTTGATTAATGGTGTAATCCAAACTTCTAATGCATCAATAATTGCATCTGGATGTCCCGAAACAGTAAGTAGGGCGAAATTATGAAGAATAGTTTGAATCGCTTCGGCCTCTTTGGTACTATTTGCAAGGTCATCCATTGCCTGCTTCAGTTCTACCCATTCGTTACTGCCAACTAGTGCGTTGTAAGCAGCTTCAAAATCGCCAGTCCCTTCAAATCTGGTGTAATTTTCTATTGCATCAAAGGTTTTAGCATAATCTGCAGCATCTCCAAAATCATCGAATGTTCTAGGGATTGGAAATTCCCCTGCATAAAGCAATAGTCCTGTGATAAATGACATACCAGCCCCTATATCATCAGAATCGAAGAACTCCATCAAAGCGGTCAGGAAGTCAGCACCGGCCGACATATTGTATTGATTGTGTCCAGCATTAATCATCGAATCCCATAATTGCTGGCTTCCACCAATTCCCTGCCCTTCAGTTGCTACAGTAACGAATGTGGACCAATTTCCATTCGCTTCCACAATGTTCTCCAAAGAATCGAATTCACCTTTGATTTCTAAGCAAGGATTTGCAGAGTCCCATGCATCATCAATTGCTTGAAGGACCTTCTCAAATTCACTACGCAATACTTTAGGTAATTGAGTCGGGTCATCAGTTGCCACTAAATTTCCATCTTCAGCAATCACTCTAGCCCCATATACACCTCCAACAGAGTTGCTTGGAATGCTGTATATCCCTTCCCAAGTCATGGTGTTACTATCGTTA
Organism: Candidatus Poseidoniales archaeon; assembly: GCA_012959435.1. GTDB lineage: Archaea > Thermoplasmatota > Poseidoniia > Poseidoniales > Thalassarchaeaceae > MGIIb-Q1. Next base: position 1,450 of record DUDF01000090.1, on the reverse strand, counting down.
TCGTGAACTCCAACTTGGGTCATTACTACTGTATCTATGACAACACCCGAGCCAGGTAAAGAAACTGAAGTCATCAAGTCAATAGGGTCGATATTTGGATATCTGATTATGTCAGCAGTCACAATAGTAGAGATTGTGTGGCCTCTTGTTAGCGCCATTATTTCTACATCAGAACCTACACTAGCAATTTTGGTTGTCACATAACCATCAATACTCAAAGTGGTTGTCACTCCATTCAAGGTAGTGGTGTCATTTGGCGCAGGTATCTGTGCTATAGTTGGTGAACATGTCATGCATGCCATCAAAATTACAATGAATAGACTAGTCCTCTTCATACACGTTCGCGAGGATGCATGATTTTATTATATCATCCATAGGTTTTCTTCAAAAAACCTTCTATTTTGATACCGAAATACCAAATCTTAAGTGTCCATTATCATCCATTAATGAGCCACAATCTTGAGTTTGAAAATTGACTTCATTCCATATTCCTGAGGTGGGTGTGAATGAACTACTTGGTAGCCCCACAGCCTCAAACCAGATACCCATTGGAGAGATAATTGGGCCACTCGAATCAGCAATCCCCCAAGATTTTGAGGCGATTATCTCTTCCTCAGTCGAAATACACCAAGGGCTACTCTCGTTAACTTCACCACCTAACTCAATCATTTCTCGAATGCCCCCTATATCTGTTGGAGAATTATTTGTCAGAGGTGTCCCTTCAATAATCTCCCAATTATTGGGATGTTGAATGCTGACTGGTATGGTGGCTTGCTTGAATGTTGAAGTCAGATTTATTTCATGTGTAGTCAAAGAACTGCAGGTGAAACTATCTGGAAGGCAGCCACGAGTGTTCTGAACATTTTCCGTCAACTCTTCTATTATAATCCAAGGTCCTGTCCGACTATGCTGGTTCCCATCATCTGTAACGAAGGAAGCATCATATCTCCCTTCAGGCTCCCATTTTGGTGGATTATGGGCAATCACTACCTCCCAATGTTCTGAAATATCTCCGGCATTCCAGTCTATGGATAGCCACTCTCTTGCAATCATGCCATTATCTAGTTCCTCTCGAAGATATTTGAAATCCAATTCTGCTTCTATTCTTCCTAAACGACCTGCATCATCAATCAGTTCAGTAAGGTTCACATTACCACTTATCTGTAAGCCAGTTGGCTTATTTACACAATTTACACAACCTTCACTGATTATTGGAACTGAATCCATATTGATAGTGGCTATAGCACCGCGTTCGTAATCACCTAATGCAAGAGCATCCATTGATGCTCTAGTTGTGAGAATCATGGTGCCTGAGATATTTGAGATTTCAAGATCAGGTACGGTTTCAGTTTCTTCTTTCACCCCTAGAGTCATTGTTGCTAGTACAACAATTGCTAGAACTAACCATTCTGCAATGGATACAACTCGTACATTTGTGCTACCCACATTT
>DUDF01000089.1:10875-18727 GCA_012959435.1 Candidatus Poseidoniales archaeon | reverse complement strand
TTACATGGCGATTTTGGTCGGTGATACAATCTACTTCAATGCGGATGATGGAAGCAGCGGCAGAGAACTGTGGGCGCATGATACCTCCAACTCCTCAACCTGGCAAGTGGCTGATATCGCCAGCGGCGGCAGCAGTAACCCCGGAGGTTACATGGAGATTTTGGTCGGTGATACTCTCTATTTCAGTGCGGATGATGGAAGCAGCGGCTACGAACTGTGGGCGCATGATACCTCAAACTTCTCAACATGGAGAGTTGCTGATATCGCCAGCGGGGCAGGCAGCAGTAACCCCGGATCTTACATGGAGATTTTGGTCGGTGATACTCTCTATTTCAGTGCGTATGATGGAAGCAGCGGCATAGAACTGTGGGCAATGATGATTGAGCACAGCATCACATACGACTGATGAAAGCGATTGAAACCACAAGTTCGGATTCACAAGGGTCTGTACCCCTATGCGAGCATTTTGAAGAAATATATCTACTTGGTGAGCAAGTAGCGATGATATCCCAGCGAACCGTTCTGGAAGGACTCGTAGACCGGCGTGCCGCGCACGCCGGCGAAGGTCTCGAAGCTGCGTCTGATGGCTAGCGATGTACCATTCTTGATTCGAGCCTGCTTATCATCACTCATCTCGTCCAAGGCCTTGAGCACCTCTGCTGTGACATCCGAATGCTTGACTATTCCTAATCCGGTATCGAGGAATATTTCGTGGACCTCGGCCATCCTCGATTCATCTCTGAAATCCGTCCAGGCGAACATACCACCGGGGCGCAACACACGGTGAACCTCGGCGACAAATGCACCCATGTCGCTGTAGCAATGGCTGGATTCGACATTGTAGATAACATCGAATGATGTGTCATCGAAGGGTAGTGCCATCGCGTTACCCTTGACGAAATCGAGGTTGCCCTGCCCCGCATACAACCGTTCACAGAGTTGAACGGCCTTAGCGGAGTAATCCATGGCAGTAAGGGTCGAAGGGGAATAGGTCCGGGCGATCCAATCCGCGCCACCGCCTCTTCCCGAGCCCACTTCGAGGACATGCTTGCCTTCGAGTTCGATGTCGCGGATGTTCATGTGATAGAGTTGGATGAACAGCCGGTCGCTCTCGTCCTTCTCGTCGAGAACCGGCTGGAATGCATCGGTGAAACCATAGTTCATGTAGTTCAGTTCGCCCCATTCCTTCGCCTTCGCCAGACGCTGGTACCACCACCGCCACATGCCATCTCCCATCCTGGCTGGAAGAATATGGTGCATCGTTGCAAAGATACGCGCTGGGATGCCGAGTCGCAATTTTCACACCCCTTCAGCGGCCCACCACAAGCACATTTTGATATGCCTTCCGCTCCCATGATACTGGTGTTACATTTTCTCCGTCAGTCATGGAGGAGCGGGGGTGCAGACTCACAAGGGTCCGCACTGATTTTCCATTTGGCAATATTGATTACAACTTAATCTAAAGATGTTGCAATTGCTTTATTCCCACAACAACCTACATCACCACTCTGATATTGTAAAGTCCAAGTTGATAGGTCTGTACTCGTATAGATTGCATTATAGTGTTCTTGTGAACCACCCACCGTACCATCAATCATCCCAGCAAGAACATAGGTTCCATCGACATAAGTCATCGTAGCACCAGTATACATTGGATTGTAGAATGTTGTCCATGTCTCTCCATCAGCAGAGTAAGCGCCCCTTGAACTGTTGGCTCCACCACCACCACCGTCCATCGCAACAAATTGAGTCCCGTCGTGGATTAATCTCTTCATTAGTCCACATCCTGAATGGCTACAAGATATCTTATCATAAGATTCTGATGTCCAGTCTGTACCATCTTCTGATTGAGCGACAATCCATGGGCCGCTACCTCCAGAAGTCTTCTTTACTGCCCAGAATTTACCATTAGCATAAGCACAGGAATCTGGATGAACAATGTATCCAGAAGGTGAGTTGCTCGCAGTATTCCAATTCTCTCCATCAGTAGAATACACCGCTCCAGAACTAGCAATTGATACGAATGTACCTTCCCCGTACATTGTACAAGAGAGCCACGCAGTTCCCGAATTAGAACTTACATCATCCTGTGTTTCGGTCCAAGAAATACCATCAGTTGACTTGTACATCACCCAACCACCTGAACCTTGACCCGCTGAGACAAACATACCATCTCCATAAGCGAGGCTATTATAGTTGTAATAATTCTTAGTATTCTTGGTATTGGTCCATGTATCACCATCACTAGAGTAAGCGAAGTACATGTCGTAGCCATCGTTAGAAGTGGTCACAAACAGACTTTCTCCATACTCTACATCAGGAGCATAACCACCTGAATCAAATGGCAATACTTCACCAAGTGCCCAATTTTGAGTATCAGTACTATAGAAGGTATTACCTTCATCATCTATTGTTACAATAGTGTAGCTAACTCCACCACCAGGGCTGCCACCTGTACTACCACCAACATTGCCGCCTTGTCCACTCACCCCATCACCTGCAACGGTGCGCCCGTTGTAGGTCACAGATATCTCAAGTAAACATTCAGCCTCTGAGCAAATGTCCTCAGTTCCTTCTGAGAGGAAGAGATACTCTCCTGGTTCCCAAGCATTGTCGTTGTCACCAGCCGCTTGACTGATTACACAATCATCTCCAGCAACCACGCTGCAAGTGTAGACATTGTCGCCAACAGAAACTGTAATTTTGATGAATGACCAAGCCAAGTCATCCTTTCCCGTAACCTGCATTCTGACCAATGTGTCATCTGCCCCAGGACCTGTCTCATCATCAGCATCCTCGGTGGTGTAAGTATTCAATGTACCAACTGAGGTGTCAGTACCTTCACTGGCTAGACTGTTTGCCCACACATACAGGACACCCGCAAGTACAACCGTGATTGCAACCATCAAAATGGTCGCAATAACTGGACTTACTGCAGTCTCTTCTTCATTTCTTCTTATCTTTGCTTGTTGCAATTCAATTCCACCTAACGGCTACTGCCGTCAAATGAACTCAATAAACAACCTACTTCAATTATTCGCAGGATAACTCCGAGGAGTTTAGACGCACAAGAACCCAGACTCCCGAATTCTGCAAACAGAATATTGAGGAAATCTGATTAATGGGCAAGTCCACTCGGAAATATGCGCAAGGAAGCGATAGCCACTACGCTGGTCCTACTGATGCTGGTAGCGATTGGTGGATATATGATAACGAGCAAGGACGAAACCGACTCGGAATCACCCGAAGAGCACCCAGGAAACAACCAGATCGGTGACGAATGGGAGGTCTACTACGTCCAGAGCGATGATGACCTGCCCGCCTGTGAATCTTCAATTTTGGGGAGGTTGTACTATGTCGAATCCACTTCTGGATTTGAGACCTGCACGGGTTCAGGATGGGTTTTCGTTGACCTGACCGGGCCTTCTGGCACGGATGGAACGAACGGAACCAACGGCCAAGGTGGTGCTGACGGAATTGATGGAATCAATGGAACTAATGGCATTGAGGGAACCAACGGGACCAACGGCCAAGATGGTGCTGACGGAATTGATGGATCCAATGGAAACAACGGAACCAATGGAGCAAACGGTCAAGATGGTGCTGACGGAATAGACGGAACCAATGGCCAGAACGGTGCTGATGGAACCAACGGGACCAATGCCCACAGCGCGCTGGCAGTGACCAGTAGCGAACCCTCTGGAACGAATTGCGCCAATGGGGGCATCAAGATCGAGGTGGGAGTTGATGACGATGATGACGGGGTTCTGGATGCGAGTGAAATCGACAGCACCCAGTATGTCTGTAACGGAGATGACGGACAGGATGGAACCAACGGCAGTTCCTCATCCAACACTCTGCTGACCAGCATCTCATTACCTACCGCATCCTTAGGTTGCACATCTGGTGGACGTGTGATAAAACAGGGTCTTGACAACGGCGACGACGGTGGAACCGCCCAGAACGGTGTTCTTGAAGCAGGAGAGGTGGACTACTCCACGACTTACTGTAGCAAGTTCGTGATTTCTCGGGTTACCGACATCGCCAATGGTGGCAGTAGTTGGCCGAACCAGTTGACTGTAATGGGTTCCCGACTCTACTTTGAGGCGGAGGATCAGATTACGGGCTACGAATTATGGGCGCACGAGACGACTAACGGCTCGACTTGGCAGGTGGCTGACATCTGGCCCGGCGACCGCCTTAGTTCGGGGGAGGCGAACAGCATCACGGTGATGGGAACGCGGCTCTACTTTGAAGCGAACGATAACATCAGTGGGTACGAACTGTGGGCGCACGAGACGACTAACGGTTCGACTTGGCAGGTGGCTGATATCAACAGCGGTAGCGGGTACGGGAATCCAGCATACCTCACGGCCATGGGAACACGGCTGTACTTCAAGGCGAGCAATGGAAGTGGACCAGGGATTTGGGCGCACGAGACGACCAATGCCTCGACTTGGTTTGTTTGTTGGGGTGGGGATGGCCTCACAGCTGTAGGCAGCCGCCTCTTCTTTGAGCGGGACTCCTTCGGCAGCGGCCAAGAACTGTGGGCGTACGAAACGAACAATGAATCAACCTGGCAGGTGGCTGACATCTGGAGCGGCAGCAGCAGTGGTGAAGCGAACTACATCATTGCCATGGGCACGACTCAAATCTTCTTCCAGGCCACTGATGGCAGTACTGGAAAGGAATTATGGACGCACGAGATAAACGGTCCAACTTACCAAGTGGCCGACATCTACAGCGGCAGTAACCCGGCGTATCCAAACGGTTACCATTCGTATCCACAACAGTTTGCGGTCATGGGCACCCGGCTCTACTTTGAAGCGAACGATAACATCAGTGGGTACGAGATGTGGGCGTACGAGACAGTAAATGGGTCGACTTGGCAGGTCCTCGATATCGGGGCTGGAAGCATCAGCGGGAACGCAGATGACATCACAGTATTGGGCACTCGACTCTACTTTGAGGCGGTTTCAGGTAACTGGGTCGGGTCTAATCGGGAACTATGGGTGTACGAGACGGAAAACAACTCGGCTTGGCAGGTGGCAGAGTTCAACGGCGTCTCGAGCGGATACGCCAACTACATCACGGCCATGGACACAAAGATATTTTACTCAGCGACTGATTATCAAAATGGGATGGGTTGGGAACTGTATATGATGGAAATTGAGCACAGTATCATCTACAATTGATGAAAGTGGTTGAAACCACAAGGATTTGCCATGTTATCGTTAACGCGATGGTGTCCCTTCAAATTAAGATGTACTATTGATTCAGTTCAGCATCCACCATTGCTGCCCATCGATACCGAATCTGATATACTATCCCAATCTAAGTCTGGAACACACAACAATGGATGACTGTAAATGTATACATAATTATCAACTGCAGTCAGAGAACTCGTCAAATCCAAATTTGAAAGAATATCATTACCAGAGATATAGAGATAACCTTCCACATGTTCAAGACTTGACATATCGATTGATTCGAGCGCATCATTGTTATCGAAATAGACATACCCTTGATCCCCATGTTCATTTACAAACACCTGTTTTAGGCTTGATAAATCAACTGACTCAAGAGCATCATTACCTGAGAAATAGACATACCCCCCATTGTCGTCACCATTATCACCCACAACTTCAAGACTTGATAAATCAACATTTTCGAGAGCATCATTCTGGTGGAAATACACATATCCTTCAACTCCCTCAAGATTTGGCAAAGAAACCGTCTCTAAATCGTCATTTTGGTGGAAATATGCGTACTGATAAATCTTCTCTAGATGAGGTAAGCTGACAGCCGTTACCCCACTTGTTTGGTGAAGGTAAAGCGCATCCAAATCAGTACAATGCGAATAACTAGAAACATCATCTTGGGTTTCAATTATAGCAAAGACATCTGCGCAAGACTCTGGCGTCACAGTAGTTCCGCCACTGCTAGAACTACCTCCAAGAGAATTACTACCAGATGCCCCATCAACCAAAATTAGTGGAGAGCCCCCAACAGAACGACCACCATTTGTAATCGAAATGGTGATTGGACAAATAGTTCCATCACAGATATCTTCAGTTCCTTCCTTCAAAAATAGATACTCACCTGGTTCCCAAGCATTGTCGTTGTCTCCAGCCGCTTGACTAATTTCACAATCATCTCCAGCAATCACACTACAAGTGTAGACATTATCGCCAACAGAAATTCTAATTGTGACAAATGACCAAGCAAGTTCATCCTTGCCAGTCATTTGCATCCTAATTAGCGTATCATCAGTTCCAACACCTGTTTCATCATCGGCATCCTCAGCAGTATAGGTGTTCATTGTGTTCATTGTAGTATCTGTTCCTTCACTGGCTAGACTGTTTGCCCACACATACAGGACACCCGCAAGTACAACCGTGATTGCAACCATAAGAATGGTCGCTATCACAGGACTTACTGCCCTTTCTTCTTCATCTCTTCTGATTTCTGCTCGCCGCATTCAATTCACCAAATGGCATTGGCCATCAGTGAACGTGTACATGTTTAGTACTTGAAATATCCCATGGTAAATACTGCAATGAATCGCTATCAGGCGGACATTAAGTAGAAAATCAACACTACTGGTTACACATCGATGATTAACATCATATGGATGTAATAGCCCATAATGAATTAGTTGCTCCAGATGTAATTGATGTCCATGTTGAACCATCTGTTGAAGTAACCATATTACCACCGCTGCCAACAGCAATGTGTTGACCATCACCAAAATCTACCGCATTAAGATCTGTCGTAATTCCTGATGTTTCTTCACTCCAAGTAGTCCCGGTAGAAGATGTGTAAATTACACCCTTTTCCCCCACTGAAATAAACAAGTTGTTTGCATAATCTACTCCTACAAATTGAGCATCCACATCCCGGGATTTTCTTTCTACCTCATCTGTCCCGTCAAATGTCCAAATCCCACCATTACTTACTCCAACAAAGAAATTATTTCCGAATGTTAATCCATAATATCCCCAATTAGATGATTGAGAGTTTTCCTTGGTCCAAGTACTTCCATCTGTGGAATGATAAGACCACCTGCCTCCAAGGTGAAACATGTTATTGCCGTATGAAATTTTGTAGCAGCAGTTACCCGTACCTGGGCCTGAATTAGTAGACCAAGAAGTGCCATCTGTAGATGTAAGAATTACGCTATCTCGCCCTACAATCCAAAATTGGGAATCAATATATTTCACATCTTTCAATTCTAGTGTTGTGCCTGAAGATTGAGTATCCCAATTAACTCCATCTGTAGAAGTAAGAATTGTTCCGCCACTACCTACCACAACGAATAGGCCGTCGTGGCTAGCAACGCCATTGAGTTTTTGTGTTGTACCAGATGTCTGAGATGTCCAAGATGACCCATCTGAAGAGGTCAGAATAGTTCCCCCTTGACCAACAGAAATCCATTTCACAGAAGGTGATGTGGTGGTGGTGCCGCCAATAGAACCGCTGCCAACATTTCCTCCTTGTCCACTTACTCCATCACCAGCAACGGTGCGCCCGTTGTGAGTTACAGAAATCTGGAGAAGGCATTCGGCATCATTGCAAATATCTTCATCTCCTTCCGAAAGGAACAGGTATTCGCCTGGTTCCCAAGCATTGTCGTTGTCACCAGCCGCTTGACTGATTACACAATCATCCCCAGCAACCACGCTGCAAGTGTAGACATTATCACCAACTGATAATGTGATTTTGATAAATGACCACGCAAGATCATCCTTGCCAGTCATCTGCATCTTAACTAGTGTATCTTCAGCACCTGGGCCTGTCTCATCATCAGCATCCTCGGTGGTGTAAGTATTCAATGTACCAACTGAGGTAT
>DUDF01000089.1:0-10752 GCA_012959435.1 Candidatus Poseidoniales archaeon | reverse complement strand
TTCAATTCCACCTAACGGCTACTGCCGTCAAATGAACTCAATAAACAACCTACTTCAATTATTCGCAGGATAACTCCAAGGAGTTTAGACTCACAAGGATTAATCTACGACTCCATAGCATAATCAGTTTGTGGCCGGGTGGATTTCTGCACTTATTGCATCAATGTTTGGTGCTAGCGAAGAAGTTGAAAGAATTCTTGAAGAAGAATAGATGCACAAGCGTCTAGATTCAATTAGGAATTAAATGAGGTAAAATGAACGATGTCGGGAATGTATTTATTGCCATGATTGAATTCAAACATATATGGACCTCAGTATGTCATTAACCTCACCTCCCCAACCCACCATCGTTGGAAATTGGGCGGCGCCACCAGGTACAATTGAGCCTGCCCCCAAAAAAAGAGGGGCGGCCATACTTGCATTCATTTTAGCCGGGATAATTCTCGGTGCTTTTGTACTCATTGAGTTTTTGTTGCCGTTTGAGTGGGACGGTGAAATTTGGGACGATGGTGAAGAGAGCATGAATTGGCCACACGACCCATTCCAAGCAGCAGTTTATTCATTTGTTGCTGAATACGAACTCGGATATGGCGCATCGGTTGGGGCCTATCATGATCACTATGATGACTTAACGTACGAAGATGTTGCCTTGGAATTAGAACAAAATTGGCAATATGATGGTAGTGCGCTAGATTACGCCCAGGCGTGGGTTGATTTGAACGCTGAAGAATATGGTCAACAAACTTTCAATTTGAGAGAAGTATTCAAAATTGATGAAGGAGGTCTTGGATGGACGAATGGATATCCAGGTGGGGGGGGAGGAAGCCCTGATTGTGATGAATCACAGAATTCAAGTAATGAAACAGGTTCTAATTCCTCTTTCTTTGAAATCAAAGAAAACCCGAACCCCGAAGTTTCTGGAATGGGTTGCTTCACGAAGTATGTCGAAGTCTTTGGTTTGGGAGTTTACGCAGAGCCAGGGCTAACCGATGCGCAGGTTCTGCACGCGGCCTCCGTTCTTAGCGAACTGCTTGACAATGATGAAGATGGAGTGGCCGATGATGCAGAATTACTCACTAGACTTCAAGAGGTAAATGCAATAATTCCAATGTTCAGTTATGATGGGTCACCGGGATACAATGATTTTGAACAGGGATACAATGGCCAAGGAGTTAGTGCAGTGTTGTTTGCTGAAGAAGTTGACCCGACCCAACCCGGGCACTGGGGTTCTGATGCAACCGTTGAGGAAATCATGCACACAATCAATCACCGTGGACATGTCTACATTTATCCCGATGCTTTTGGGCTTGAGCCTGATTCCTCCCTGTTGAGCGGCGCGATGGATGAAGCACGAGGTGGTCAATTTATCACACACCCTTCTAGTTATCCAGAAGAAGCATGGTATCACTACGATGACGAGACTTGCGATTATGGATGTATGGCGATAGAGTATGTGTACTGGGCTCAAGTTAGTAATATGGGTATTCTCAATGACACTGCAACATGTGATGGAATTGCAAATGAATGGGAGCCATGTTCAAGAGATTTGTTAGAAAGCATGGATACACTGATGTTCGCGCTGATAACTGATGCACAATACAAGTTGCCTCAAAACGCTCCTGATGGCGTTTATTCACCTGCTACTGAGTAGAACTATTGTATTTCAATGGGTCAAGGTTCTTGACTCACAAGGGTCTGAATCTCACTCTTCTTCAGAAGGTGGATTCTTTGAGAGCATGATGGCCATAGGTTTGGTACGTTCATCATTCTCAAGTGCTAACTTCATGATGACTCCAAGAGGTACTCCAAGCACCATTCCCATGAGGCCCCATAGCCAGCCCCAAAAGGCGACTAGAAGCAGTAGTGCAATTGGTGAGACATCAAGTCTTTTGCCAGAAAGTTGTGGCTCGATGAAACCACCCCAAGTCTGCTGATTAGCAACTAGTAGGACCACTAACAGAGTAAGGGTGGTTGGCTCAAATAGAACGAATCCAAGAATAATCGGAGGGATGGTAGCGATAAGCCCACCGATGTATGGTACGAAGTCAAGCAGGAAGGCGATGCACGCCCACAAAAACCATCCAGGGATTCCAAAGAAAAACAGAATCAGTGCTACTACTACGGATTGGCCAAACGCTACAGAAGCCCTCGTGACGACATAGGTGGTCACACTTTCTCCAGACCCTTCAGCGATCTTCTCGAACCGAGCCACTTGGTCAGGGTAAGCAGCTCGTAGCCGGTTAGGTAGAGACTCAGCCTCAAGAATGATGAAAATCAGGAAGATGAGAGTAGTCAGCACTCCTCCAGTAAAACTTGCCAATGAGCCAAGGAAACTCTTTGACATCGCTTCAATAGACTCAATTCCAACTTGGTCCACAACCGAGCCTAACTCAATTGAGTAACCAAATAGGGTCAGCCCTTCAAGCCAAGCAACTTTCTGATGGAATTGTTCTGTGAGTTGCGGGACTTGGTCTGAAAACGATTGCAGATTCGCATACAGAAGAACCGCAACTAAGAAGATGAATCCAATAGTGAAAAACACCAGGATTCCGTATGCCATCAAAGGATGGCCATAGCGCTCTTCAAGCCATTGTGCTGGAGGGTAAATCAGGAAGAAAAGCAGAATTGCGACCACGAATGGTTGAATCACAGATTTCAGATGAATGAGTGCCAATACAGACACAAGTAGCAGAATCGCAATATTCGCTGCTGTGCTCAACTTCACGCCATAGAATCGGTCTACCTTCGCCATCGTCCCACCTCACTCCTCAACCTCGCGTGTGCGAGTTAGGTTTGTTAGCATTTCACTTACTAACTGCTCTAATTCAAATTCAGCATTCCAACCCCAATCATTTCTTGCTTCAGAATCGTCTACCGAATCCGGCCAAGAATCAGCATATTCTTGCCGTATATCGGGTGAATAAGTGCATTCAAACTGGTCAATTGATTTGCTAATTTCAGCAACTAACTCAGTCACTGAAAATGAGCATCCAGAGATATTGTAGCCGGCTCTCGACTCCGAAATTGAATCCACAGGCGCATCCATCAATTCCAAAGTGGCTCGAATTGCATCATCCATGTACATCATAGGAAGCCGAGTGTCTGGGCCTACAAAGCAGGAGTATTTCCCAGTCTTTACAGCATGGTGGAATATTTCTACAGCATAGTCGGTTGTCCCACCTCCTGCCGGGGCTTTCCAAGAAATAAGTCCAGGGTAGCGGAGTCCTCTCACATCAACTCCATGAACTTCCCAGTAATATCTCGCCATTACTTCCCCAGAGACCTTTGTTTCTCCGTACGTTGTCGTAGGGTTAAGTGGAGTTAGTTGAGGTGCATGATTTGGGCAATCAGGACCAAAAACCGCAATTGAAGAAGGTGAGAATACACGTAATCCGTGTTCTCTAGCTAATTCCAAAACATTTGCTAATCCGCCGACATTCACTCTTTCACACAACTCAGGGTTTTTCTCGCCAGTTGCTGAAAGAATAGCCGCGAGGTGGTAGATAATGTCAACGTTATTTTCATCAATTATGATTTCTAATGCTTCTTTATCTAATACATCTGCAGTCAGAAATGTACCATTTTTGATGATAGGATGGCCATCAATCTCTCGTATATCAGAAGCGATTACTGAGTCATTACCATACCGGTCACGTAGTGCCGAAACAAGTTCAGTTCCAATTTGCCCTAGAGCACCAGTAACCAGTACTGTAGGGGGTGGCGCCTCGCTCATCAGCGTTCGCTGTGGCAGGCGCTACTTGAAATTAAGCAACCCGTGATGCCACTCAAATCCGGAGTTCTTCACTAATGTTCATAGGCTATGCACAACGGGTCCATATCCCGTTGGTTGCCATGAGGTATGTTATTGTCAGCGGGGGTGTGCTCTCTGGATTAGGTAAAGGGGTCACTGCTAGTAGCATCGGAATGCTGTTGAAATCACTTGGATATCGGGTGACTGCAATCAAAATTGACCCATACCTGAACAGCGATGCTGGAACAATGAGTCCATTTGAACACGGTGAAGTATTCGTTCTTGATGATGGCGGAGAAGTCGATTTGGATTTGGGCAATTACGAAAGATTCCTTGACATTACCCTCACCCGTGATAATAATTTGACCACCGGAAAAGTGTATTCAAACGTGATTGAGGCTGAGAGAAGAGGTGATTACCTCGGGAAAACCGTACAAGTAGTTCCACATATTACTAATGAGATTCAAGATTGGATGGATAGGGTGGCTTCCATCCCAGTAGATGGGAACGGCGATGAGCCTGATGTTTGCATAGTAGAATTAGGCGGGACTGTGGGCGATATTGAGAGTGCACCTTTCGTTGAAGCCCTGCGTCAGTTTCAATTCAGAGTTGGAAAGGAAAATTTTGTGCTAGTCCACGTGAGTCTAGTGCCTGTGGTTGGAGTAGTTGGTGAGCAAAAGACCAAACCAACCCAACATACGGTCAAGGAATTACGTGCTGCAGGCCTTTCTCCAGACTTCCTAGTTTGCCGTTCAGAAGAACCACTTGAACAAGCAACAAAAGACAAGTTGGCCTTGTTTTGTCACGTGTCTCCTTCTCACATTCTAAGTGCTCATGATGTTTCTAATTTATACCGCGTACCATTACTTCTTGAAGAGCAGAATACAACAGCAATGGTTGCTGAAAAACTTGGATTGAAGATGACTGATAACAGGCCACAATTGGATGCATGGAGGGAAATGGCCGACCATGTTGATTCTCTAGAAACCGAAGTCACAATTGCTATGGTCGGCAAATACACAGGTCTTACAGATTCTTATCTGAGTGTCATCAAGGCTCTACAGCATTCAGCCTTCAAAGTTGGAGCCAAGATGAATATTAGTTGGGTTGATGCAACCGGTCTTGAGCCAGAATCCGAATCAAAAGACCCTGAACTATTTGCTAAATCTTGGCAAGACCTGAAAGCCGCAGATGGAGTACTTGTTCCAGGCGGATTTGGCAATCGTGGTATTGAAGGTATGATAATGGCGGCTAAATATGCAAGAGAGAATCAAGTCCCCTATCTTGGAGTATGTCTTGGACTGCAAGTAGCGGTCATTGAGTTCACACGGAATGTCTTAGGTAAAACTGGAGCGAATAGCACAGAGTTTGACGAGGACACGCCACACCCAGCAGTGATATTCATGCCAGAAGGAAGTCGTACACACATGGGAGGTACGATGCGTTTGGGTAGTCGTCAAACTAATATCCAAACAGAGGATTGTGCTGCTGTAAGATTGTATGATGGCGCGACTGAAATCCACGAGCGTCATCGTCATCGCTACGAAGTAAATCCTGATATGATTTCAGATCTCGAGACAGCAGGACTCAACTTTGTTGGCAAAGACACCGAGGCTCAACGTATGGAAATCATTGAGTTGGCCGGCCACCCATTCTTCTTTGGAACTCAATACCATCCAGAGTTCAAGAGCCGGCCAAACCGGCCAAGCCCGCCATTCTTTGGATTGGTTGAAGCTGCTTTTGCTAGTCAGTCTTGAGAGACTTTGATTAGTCGAGTAGTTCGATATCCTTGCAACACTTTGAGGTATTTTTTGTCCTTGAACTCACCATCTAATTGCTCATCACCAGTATCAATCCTAAGGCTTGTTAGTGTCATTAACTTAGCAGGAGTAGCAATTCCAAGAACTTGGTTTATTCCTACTTTTCGAATCACTTTTGAAGAAATTTGAAGATTCCCTCTACCAATCAAGAATCCCTGCCCACCCATCGGTGAGAGCATTATCAGAGACTCCCCACTGTGATTATTGAGCAAATCCATCAAGGCAGACTCATTCACATCAGATGCGATAATTTTGCCATCCATCACAACATCAATTCCGAGTACAGTTTTTGTCATCCCAAGATGTTTAGCCATTCTTCTCAAGGTTCCACCTGAACCCCAAACGATGGCAAGAGTTTCATCTTCTTGCATCATTTCACCGACATGGTCAGCAATTCCTTCAATGATATCTGATTCATCAGATGCTTCCATCCGTTGCTTTGCACCCTGCATCCAGCGCGGTGAAGAAGGAGTCATGGCTTCTGCATATAGGCGAACTTTCCATTCACCCTTGAGATACGCCTCTTCATCTAAATCCATAACTTCGGTATTTGCTACTAATAAATCACCATCCAG
Source organism: Candidatus Poseidoniales archaeon (assembly GCA_012959435.1). Taxonomy (GTDB): domain Archaea; phylum Thermoplasmatota; class Poseidoniia; order Poseidoniales; family Thalassarchaeaceae; genus MGIIb-Q1. The sequence goes on along the minus strand of DUDF01000089.1, from coordinate 4,606 downwards.
CCATGCAGATAAGACTTCAGCCGCGGCCTTCGGGGAGGCCGCAAAACAGCCCGAATGCATCTTCACTCCACTTGGGACTCCAATTATTGGTAACTCCTCACAATCTAACTCTTGCAGAGTTGAAATTATGTCACGGGTAGTGCCATCTCCTCCAGCATAAAGAAGTAAATCAATTCCTTTCTCAATCATGGCACTTACAGCTTGTTGAGTATCTTCAGCAGAACTTGGTTCTGCTCCAACAATGGTAGCCACATCGGTAAATTCCATAGGCAACCAAGTTGAACCCATTCGCCCATCACAAGTTAGAAAATTAACCTCTTTTTCTCCTAGTTCGGCAAATCGTGACAAAGTTTGGCTCATGCGCGGGCCAGCCCTATCTTCTGCACCTGCTAATCGTGCTTCTTCTGCCCTACCATCACTACCCTTGAATCCAAGTCTGCCACCCAACCCAGCATCAGGATTTACGAGGATGCCAACCAAGGTCATAGTTCGGCGAAGTGCGGTCACTTCATCAAGGCTATTGAAGTGTCTTTGTGGCACGAGTATTCTCATTCATTTTGGTTTATAACCGTCTTTTTGTGGTTGGACAGTCGGCCAACGCATTGAAGGGGTCATTCATAATCGCGAGGTGCGGCGAGTATCATGGCAAGCGGTAGCAAGAACTCTGGAAAGACAGTAGAAGATGTCTTCAAGAGTGGTATGGATGACATGATTAAAGCCCGCGAAGAGATGGATGCAGAGGGCACTAAAGTGGTTGAAGAACCAATGGTGGTCGAGGCTCCACCAGTAGTTCAAGACCCAATTCTTGCAGGTCCACCGATGCCAACACCTGAGCCTGCACCGGCTCCAACAGGCCCACCAATGCCTGACCCATTACTTACATCACTTACACCGAGTGCTCCACCGATGCCAACACCTGAGCCTGCACCGGCTCCAACAGGCCAACCAATGCCTGACCCATTACTTACATCACTTACACCGAGTGCTCCACCAATGCCAACGCCTGGGCTTACTCCGGCTCCAACAGGCCCACCAATGCCAATATCGGCACCACCAGCCGACGTGTTTTCCCCACCTCAAGCCCCACCGATGGGTCCGGGTCAAATGCCAGCAGTAGGTCCACCTGGGATGCCACCGATGGGTCCGGGTCCAATGCCAGCAGTAGGTCCACCTGGGATGCCACCGATGGGCCCTGGTCCAATGCCAGCAGCAAGCCCACCTGGAATGCCACCGATGCCACCGATGGGTGGTCTTAGCCCAATGCCGGCAGCAAGCCCACCTGGAATGCCACCAATCAGTCCACAACCGGGGGGAGATTCTTCGGCAATGCCACCAATGCCTGTACCTGAACCTGAGTCTGTGCCTGTGCCTGTGCCTGTGCCCGAGCCTACACCAACAGATGTTGGCGATGCCTCAAGTTTAATCGCCTCTGATGTTACAACTCCCGCACCTATCCCAACCCCTAGTCTTGCAGAGCCTGAACCTGTGTTAGAAGACCCCCCAACTCAAACGGTACAGGTTTTGGTCCCCAAGGAAAAAGTAAAAGTCAAGGATTTTGACGAGTGGGAAGGTCATTTTGACAATGAATGGAGCGGTGCTGCAGCAGTATATGAAGGCGATAATGCTACACCAGAGCCGGAAGAAAAATTCGACGATCTAGCATGGGACGCCAATGCACAACCAGTCAAAACAATTCCAAAACTCCCGACAAAATCAGTCATGGGCAAGATGAAGAAGGGTGAATTAGTAACTCTCGCAGAAGGCCGCGGAATAGCAAGTGATGGTACAAAAGCCGTCCTAATAGAACGTCTTCTTTCACCGGATTCACTTGACAATGAAGAACAGATAGAACCGGAACCACCTACGGTGGAACTTCCCGAATCGGAACCAGAAGAAGTGGTGGTAGAAGAGGTAGTGGAGGAGATAGCCCCTCTTGCAATCGAGGAAGAACCTGCAGAAGAAATCGTAGAAGAACCTGCAGAAGAACCGGTTGATTTGCTAGTGGCTCTAACACCAACATTGGAGGAAGAAACACCTGCCTCTCCCGATGACCCCCCACAAGAAGAAGCCACATCGGATGATGCCCCCCTCGACCTAACTCCACCTTTGAGTCCCCCTGAGATGCCTCCAAGTGCACCACCAGATGGCCCCGGCCCAATGCCTCCATCTGGTCCACCAAGTGGTCCAGGTCCAATGCCGCCGTCAGGTCCGCCAGATGGCCCCGGTCCAATGCCACCATCCGGTCCACCAAGTGGTCCAGGTCCAATGCCACCATCCGGCCCACCAAGTGGTCCAGGTCCAATGCCACCATCCGGCCCACCAAGTGGTCCAGGTCCAATGCCACCATCCGGTCCACCAAGCGGTCCAGGCCCAATGCCACCATCCGGTCCACCAAGTGGTCCAGGTCCAATGCCGCCGTCAGGTCCGCCAGATGGTACAGGCCCAATGCCGCCAAGTGGCCCACCTGAGAAGCCACCTGCTGATGAATGAGACTTGTTTCGTACACTTGTACGCATAAAACAGTTTTTTTTTTGCGTGGTGTTGATATGGCCGCGCTAACCCCCGTAACACGAGGAGAGTAATATGTCGATGTTAGAAGTGACTCTTACTGACGGCACCATCCACGAAATCGCTGCTGGGGTTTCAGCTGGTGAAGTCATTCGCGACGCCTACGGTCGCGGCGCAGTTGCAGCAATCAAGGATGGAAACCCTTGCGACCTTTCAACTCCGATTGAGGAGTCATGCACCCTTGACCAAATTTCCCTTGAGAGCGAAGAGGGTGTCGAAATCTTGCGTCATTCTTGCGCTCACCTGTTAGCACAAGCAGTAGTGGAGTTATTCCCTGATGCAAAACCGACAATCGGTCCAGCAATCGAACATGGCTTCTACTACGATTTCCACATGGATCCTCTTGGCGAAGAGGATTTGTCAGCAATTCAAAAGAAAATGCAGTATATCGTTAAGCAAAATCTCAAAATTGAGCGTGAAGAACACGACTCTTCAGGGCTCGCTACCTTGTTTGCAGACAATCAATTCAAGACAGAAATCATTGATGAAAAATTGGAGGCAGGAGCTGGTTCAAGCATCTATCGCCAAGGCGATTTCTACGACCTATGCCGCGGCCCACACGCACCCTCAACATCCTACTTGCGCAATTTCAAATTGACTTCAACCTCCCAAGCATTCTGGAGAGCAGACTCGTCTCGCGAAAGCCTCGTCAGAATTTACGGCATGTGTTATGCCAACAAACAAGACCTCAAAGCGCGTGAAACTTTGCTTCGTGAAGCAGGATTGCGCGACCACAGAAAACTTGGCAAAGATTTGCAACTTTTCCATGTTGATGACATGGTTGGACAAGGCCTTATTCTCTGGACCCCGAGAGGTAGTGTGGTTCGTCAAGAGTTACAGAACTTCATTGGTGAGCACCTTAGGAGACAGGGTTATTCTCAGGTTTTCACGCCTCATATAGGAAAACTAGACCTATATCGTACGTCCGGTCATTTTCCGTATTATCAGGAGAGCCAATACCCTCCACTAGTTGAGAGAGACTTGATGGCAAAACTCGCTGATGATGGTTGTTCTTGCTCAGAACTGGCTAACATGATGGGTGAAGGAGATATTGATGGTTACTTGTTGAAACCGATGAACTGTCCACACCACATTCGACTTTATTCCAGCCAGCCCCGTTCTTACAGAGACCTGCCTCTAAGGCTGGCTGAGTTTGGAACTGTTTACCGATGGGAGCAATCTGGTGAGATTTCAGGAATGACAAGAGTTCGTGGATTTACTCAGGATGATGCACACTTGTTCGTGACTGAAGACCAAATTGCTGAGGAAGTATTGGGATGCATTGAGTTGGTGCAAGTCATATTTGGCACGCTAGGAATGGATGATTATCGCGTGCGAGTTGGGTTACGGGACCCAGACTCGGACAAATATGTTGGAGAATCCGAACAGTGGGAAAAGGCTGAGGCCGCTTGTCGCCAAGCTGCCTCAAGTTTAGGAGTTGAATTCATTGAAGAACAAGGGGAAGCTGCATTTTATGGGCCAAAAATTGACTTCGTTGTCAAGGATGTTCTTGGGAGAGAGTGGCAACTTGGTACAGTGCAAGTTGACTACAATTTACCAGAGAGGTTCGAGTTGGAATATACTGGTGGCGATGGAGATAAGCATCGCCCAGTCATGATTCATCGAGCACCGTTTGGCTCAATGGAACGGTTTGTTGGCGTGTTGATTGAACACTTTGCTGGCAAGTTCCCCACATGGTTGAGCCCTACTCAAGTCCACATCATTACGATTTCAGAGAAACACAAGGACCACGCTGCCAAAGTTGAGAGCGAACTCAAAATGTTGGGTGTGCGAGTTGAAGTTGATGACAGTGACAATACGATTGGCAAGAAGATTCGCACTCACCGCAAGATGCAACCTGCTTACATGGTGATTCTAGGAGATGACGAGGCGGCTAACAGTACCGTCAGTATTCGTAACCGTAAGGGTGACCAGGTGCAAGGGATTCCACTTGACAACTTCATGGCAAATCTGCTAGCAGAGATTGAAACTAGGGATGCTGAGCAAAATCTTGTGCCGCCTCAAGAATAATCGTTGT
>DUDF01000088.1 GCA_012959435.1 Candidatus Poseidoniales archaeon | reverse complement strand
TCAGGTTTTTTCTATTCATTTTTTCATTTCTCCTTTTTTTAAAATTTTGCAGAGAACCCGCTGTTCTCTCTTTCCAGGACAGCCCCAGCGCGCTGGGGTGACAATCTCTGGGATTGCGGGTGTGCAAGACCACCAGTAAAGCATACACTAAACTTAGTAATCTTAGGCGCGAGGAGAACTGAGGAGAAACCCATCAAATCGATGGACTGCGAGGCATCATACCCCGATTTCAACTCAGTATTGTGACTACTATTGCCTTCTCCTATTTCCACGCTGTTTCACTTGTTTCATTCAGGGAACCCAGTGTTCCCTCTAAATCACCGGTATTTGTGATACTATTTCAACGATTTGAAACCAAGCATCACGCTAAAGCAGGTTTCATTTCGGTGTTAAGCGACGTAATTGAGCTCGGAATTTAGCGCCACCCAACAGATGCATTACTGGAACGGCTAAAGTTGAAATCACTAAAATTACCAATGAGGCTTTGCCCCAAAGTGGTAGAGTAGAGAAGAACAATGCCCAAAGAACCCAGCCAATAATCAACCATAGAGCGGGTGCATATCTTCCACCAATTAGTGCAAGTCTTGCCCTCACGGTTGCGTCATCATACAATTGAGGGGCTTCTTCTGCAGTACAGTATCCATGCTCTACACCACACCGAGCACACACGAGATAGCGAGGTCCATTTCCAGAAATGAAATGCTCTTGAGGGTAAACGCTACGACATAGGCGGCAGGTTGGCATCCTATTCCCTCAACCCTCTCGACCGAGAAGAGGCATTTCAACGCTTTGACCAAACGCACTATTTGCAGTGACCAAGAAATTTTCCAAAATCTTCCAACCATCAGCGCTCCCACAAGACTCGGGGTGAAACTGGACCCCCCAAACCGGTAAGTCAGGATGAGCAATACCCATGACTAGAGAGTTCGTTTCGGCATCCGTTGCTATCACCTTGAGTTGCCCACCACTGGGCTCAACGATTAGGGAGTGATATCTCATCATACGTTGTGGAGATTCCATCCGAGCGAAAAGTGAATCATTCTCAAAATTCATTTCAACTGTCACACCGTGCACAGCCCCGTTTGGAGATGGTAGTAACTTCCAGCCTGCCGCTTCACCAATTGCTTGGTGGCCCAAACAAATTCCCAAAAGCGGGATTGGGTTCTTATCAGAATCTACAATTTCGCATTTCAAAGCCAATGTAGCCAGTTGCTGAGTTAGTTTGCAATTAGTTGGCCAGCCAGGACCCGGCCCTAAGATGATGTGAGTGGGCATGATGGCAGATAGAAGATTTTCAACTTCAGCGCTTGATTTTTCCCCACGCCCTTCTACAACAATTACTTCTGCCCCAAGTTGGGCACATGCATGAATGATATTCCATGAAAAAGAGTCAAGGTTGTCAATGAATAACAAGCGCCTCTCACCTTCCTTCACTGGAACAAATCGTGGCTCACCAGACCTCCACTCGATTGGCTCGGCTGGAGAAATACATACCTGCGGCTTAGTATTGAGAGATTTGTGTAATGCCTCAATTGCTGAATTGAGCAACGGGACCGGCTCAATTGACATCTCACCCTGGGGGATTTTACTCGCTGAAGAACCCCAAGCAGCATCAAGAAGTGCTTGAGCTTTCCATTTTGCTTCTTCAACCTCTTGTAGGGAATCAGACTCAAAAACTAGGCCACCACCTGCCTGAACTTTCCCTAACCAATCCCCTGAAAGTCCACTTTCTGCTTCTAATGTCCGAATTAAAATATTCCAACAAGCCAGACCAGAACGTGGGTCGTAAAATCCGAGAGAACCAGTCCATGCTCTGCGTGGAGTTGCTTCTAACTCATCTATGGCGGCTATCGTGGCAGTCTTGGGACAGCCGGTGATACTACCACCAGGAAACAATGCTTGCAATGCATCCCATCCATCCAAATCATCCCTAAGTCGGCCCCTCACATCACTAACTAGGTGATGTACTGTAGGATGTGACTCTATTCTCCAATCGTGCCAACGAACTGAACCAACAGCACAGACCTTGCCTAGGTCATTTCTTTCTAGGTCAACTAGCATCATATGTTCACTAATTTCCTTGCGACTTGCTGCCAATTCTCTCTTCAAAGCCAAATCTCTGCCTCGCGAGCGGGCGCGTGGGCGCGTCCCTTTGATTGGTCTAGTGGACAATTCGTTGCCATTCATTGATAGAAGAAGTTCAGGACTCACACTGGCAAGTGAGTAATCGTAATCAGGAACATTCAACCACCCAGAATATGGGGCTGGATTTGTGGCTACTAAACGCTTGAAAACACCCCATGGGTCTTGTAATCTACCAGACCAAATGCGCCCGTAATTCAACTGATAGAACTGGCCGTCACGTATTGCGTGACGCACAGTGTCAACAATTGCAGAATGTTCCTCATCAAGGATTGTGGAATCTAATGCAGACTTTTCTGCTAGCGATTCCTGCTGAATATCTGGAGTTGTAAGCCAATTTTCAATTCCTTCACAACATTTCTCAAACCACTCATCGTGGTGCGTAGACAAAACTGAAATTGTCCCTTTGGACCTATCGTGGATAACCCACCTATCAACCCTAAGAAGTACCCCTAAGAGAGCACCTGGAGGTGGCAAGTGATGAAGTTGTACGGGTTCAGTCCATTGCACTAAATCATAGGTTAAAAGCCCAGCAAAACAACCCGGTTGTAAGCCTTTTAAATTACTATCAAGATTTGGTAAAAGATGGTTCATTTCCCTCAGTGCTGAAGACAAATCGTTACCTTCTACAGTCACTCTTTTATTCCATTTACAGCCTTCTTCCCATTGCTCAATTCGCCAATCACAAGTTGATTGTGGCCCTTCCAAATTGATTTCGCCTTGTAATGCAGAACCGTTTGAAATTGCTTCGGGTTGACGAAGCCGTGAAGGCTGTTGTGAGGTGATTCTAATCATTGGTGGGCCTGCAATTGATGTAAAGTTAGAATCAACAGAAATCGGCCCACTAGATTGAAGCAGCAGTTCATCGGGACCACCATATTCACTTGCAGAGGTCCCAATCAGTCCTAATTCGCGCAAGAATTCAAGAAGAGCAGGTGCAAACCCATCCCTGTCATCAACAGGCCACTGTTTTTTTGCCGTCACTGAGATTCCTTCCGT
>DUDF01000087.1 GCA_012959435.1 Candidatus Poseidoniales archaeon | reverse complement strand
GTTCAGGTAAATTACCAGCAATTCTTGTGAAAAGATGGTACTCACCTACATTACCAACTTGTTGCTTTGCTTTTCGCCGGTCTTTGAACAACATTTTGATAGTTCTACCTAGTCTTTCTCTAGCCAAACCAAGTTGTACGGATATTGGAAGATTAGCAGAAGCACTACGCCACAAAAAAAGTCTACAAAATTTTCTCTTAGCAGGTTGAATTCTAAATCCACCTTTTGTCAAACTTGTTGCAAGTGCTGCTGAACGAGTAAAAGAAAAAATCAGTGGTGGGGAATGCTCACCAAGTGTTTGTCCAGATACAATTGGGTCTTGGGCCGCTCGTTCTAATGAGAGTCTTACTAACTCATGAGAAAGGCCAATCCCGCGCTTCTCAGAATCAACAACTACAGTACATAATTCCAACGCTTTTCCACAACGTCGTAATTCACAATGGGCGGCTGGTCGTTGTTCACCAAATAAGGTGACATGAGCACATTTTTTCAAGTATTCTTCCTCTTTTTCTGCGCTAGATTTGGGTGGTCGTAAATCAGCTTCTTCTGCCAACACTCTCAGCAACCATTCACCGGTGCCTTCTTGCTCCATTCAAACCTCCCCCTCTGTTCTATTTTGAACTAAAGAATCGGGGCTTAGTGACGTATTTAGTGGCTTCCACATTGAACGGTGTAATCCAATTCCTTCAACCATGTATTCGTCACCAAAAGAAATCCAATTTTGGGCGCCATAAAAAGGAATTGCAGCCACTCTTGCTTGTAAGAATCCAGTACATTCCCCCCACTGCGCAACCGCTTCACTTTCAAGATTGGCTAGGACTGTTGCCGCGTGTCCTTTTCGTTGATGGTTTTCTAGAGTTCCCATCTGTCTAATTTGTACTGCTGGGCGCAGTAATTTAGGGGGTGGGAAATCGTTGCCAGCCCCGTCACTGAATCCGTGAGTTCCTAATGGTGGGAAATCGGGACAGTGGGCCGCGTTTTCATCAACGGTGTCAGCGCAAGCGCCAGTAGAATCTGCAGGAATCAAATGGATTCTACCTACTGCAACGACCATCATTTTTTCTTCAGCAGGTTGATTTGATTCCATTTCAATCCAAGCGTGAATCGCATCATCGTCATCAGGAAGTTTAGCAGCACTAGGGGGGAATCCTAGTGGCTCTCTAAGAATTTGATAACGCGCCTCAAAATAAGCAGCAGAAAGGTTGGCACCGGGCCCACTTGAACGAACACTTGGCGGTGACATGGATTACTGAGAACGCCTATCCCACATCATTCTGACTCATGCTAGAATCATTCAGATTCGTCGCTAGCAGCAATCGCAGCAGCAACTTCAGCAGTCACGCTATCATCCTTCATCAAGGCAACGAGGGCACCATGATAGCGTTCCATTGTACCAAGATTGGTGTAGAGTGAATTACGAATTAATTCGAATGAAGGCAAGACCTCGACTAGGTCAAGGGCAGTTCGAAACATTACTTCCCCTTCATCAATATCCATCTCAAAAGCACCATAAACAGTGCGATTGTTTAGATTATTGAGTAATAAGCACATCTCGTTACGGCGGTGTTTTGGGGTTGTTGACTCGGTTACATGAGAATAGAAAATGATCTGTTCCAACTCCTCGCGCACGAGGGTTAGTAATTCCCATTCCTGTTTATCACTTGAGAACAGGGCACGCATCACCCCATCACTTTCGAATGATTGAAATTTCCAACCATCTTCCTCAAGGAAGTTGTTGACTGTAGAAAAAAGTGACGTCATTACATGCACCTCAGTGGTCAGGGCTACCGCAGTTTCTTTTTAATAACCAGTGTGATTTTACTTTTCGGTCTTTTCTCCGTTTTTTAGGAAATAGCGAATTATGTGGGGATTGATGTACCATGCATGAAGTAATCTCTCCATTTTTTCAGTGAATGTTTGTCGTACTCTGTACATAGTATGGATAAGCGCTTTGATTCTGCGCGTACTCTTCGTTTTAATCTGCCATCCATGCCACAGACAGCACAAAATATTCGCAAAGGGATTCTACGTTCTTCAGCACTCATTGACTTGAGAATCTGTTCCAAATTTCCATCTATGTTTTCAAAAACATCTTCGTTTTCATGATAACTACCAGCGAATATCCTTTCAACAAATAGTTTGATGTTTGGGTGAAAATCAGCCACCCCAGTAACTTGTGATTTGATAGCAAGAAGAGTGGCTTTTTGTTGCATTTTTGTCAAGTTATCAAAACCATTTGGAAGCAGATTTTCTTGTAAATCATTCATTAATAGAGGTAAAGTTACTCTAATTCTAATCTCTTTCATCACTCTTCTGACTGCAATAAAGTTCCATAAAGCGAATACTGGGATAGATGCAGTTTCAATTACCGCACGTGATACAGTTCTCCCACCCAATCTTACGAGCACCCGACGATAGAGTGACTTGAGGATAATTCGAGAGATTGCAACTTTTGATTTGTGTACAGCCATGCTAAAAATTAGAACAATTTTATTCACGTGCTCACGAGGGTTAATTCCGTACATAGGGGAATGTGAATTTGGCGCTTTAAGACCAGCGTACATCAAGGAAACAATCAGCTCATCAGTAACATCATCATCATCAATAATTGCAGGGCGGAGACCAGAAATAAGTGCAATTTTTCTAGCAGTTTTGATGGTATCAACATAGATGAAAAACAGTTCAATCATGGTGAGAATTATTCCCGAACCAATGGTGATGGCGAAGTAAAACGCAGTCGCTTTTAGGTCCGCAGTTAGGTCACTTGGCTCAAAATGCCTAGCGAGATATGTTATCCAGACAATACTAATCCCACAAAGGACACCATATATTCCAGCGCGGATGCAAATTAATTTCTCTTCTCGTTTAATCAATCGTAGTCTTTCATCGAATGGAGAGTTTCTGTCAACTAATTCAGTGTCATTGTCTGAAAGTAAGTATCTCAAGATACGACCAGGTATTCGGCCAATTTCTTCAAAAGTCTGAAGAGCCGAATCGGGCATATATTTCCGAGAACCAATTTCCCTTTCATAGATTACCCAACATTTTCTGCAATTACCACACCGTTTTGACCATGCAGCCATGATTTTGTTTACATCATTAATATATTGTCAAGAATTTGAAGGGAATGGTGGAGAGATGATATCATGATTCGAGTACTAGTTGTAGGCGCAGGCGGC
>DUDF01000086.1 GCA_012959435.1 Candidatus Poseidoniales archaeon | reverse complement strand
TCAACATCATGATTCCCATCATGCAAATAGCGGATGCAAAAGAACCAGCGAGTCGGTATTCAATGCCTTTCTCAGCAACTAGTTTTGCATTGATTAAAACTATCACCACAACAAACATTGCAATTGTTGGTTCAGCATAGGCTCGTCCAGTTGAAAAAATGAATGTTGGATAAATTGCAATCAAGGCTGCTGCCCGTCTACCATTTCCCTCAGAGAACATTCCGTATGCAGCACCTCCAAGGCCAATTAGCAACAGGGTGAGGGCGATAGCCAACCCTCTGACACCCATTTCTTCAAGAGACGATGGGGCTAGGGATATATCCCATTCTCCTCCATCTGGAGCGTATGTTGGGTCACTTGCTGAATGGTCAATTGGTCGTGTGTGGCCCCAAACAAGACTTCCATCATCATCTTCAGCAAGATGTGTATGAGTATCTACTCCAAGTTCGCTGGTAAAGGCAGTAAACACATTGAGAACAATCCCACCAATTAGCAGCCATTTCCAGAACTGTTTGCTATCAACAAATGACCACCAAGCCTTATCCGATTCATCACTAGAATCGGCAACATCTGTTGCTTCCACAATTCTATGCTGAGGTTGGACTGCAATTGAGCCTTCGGCTCAATCAGAAATCAAAAAGTGAGGTTTGCCCACCTGAACGTAATCTTCCAGAAGCCTCCATTCGGTTGAGTGCTCTACCAATTCGGCGCTCAGAGAAATCATGGCCATCAACCAACATTTCCCGCAACCCAGCTTCGTCACACATTCCAGGATTTGGTATTGGTTCATCAGAGGCTGGGTGGTTTAGGAAAATCTCCCTTATTTCTTCAAGCCTTTCTGGTATTTCCTTGTCTTTTGCCGCACATACTTCCTCAATTGTGCCAAATTCACGAATCAGTTTGAGACCAGTTTTGGGGCCAATCCCTTTGATTCCAGGGTGAAAATCAGTACCCACCATGATACCAAGGTCAACTAGTTGTTCGTAAGTTAGCCCGTTCTCCTCCAAAAGTTCTGCCAAGACGATACGCTCAGCGCGAACCATCCTTCCGAACCTTCTCGTGCCGTGTGATGAGAGGTTTCTGACCATTACTGGCGCCCCATAGAGTAGTGTATCCCAATCTTGGCTTGATACAGCATCCACATCTCCCCGTGCACATCTGACCGCAGCAGCGCCTTCAGCTTCCATCGGTGCTTCGATGTTAGTAATTCCAAGCAGGTCCAACATCGCACGTGTTTCAGCCACCATCTCACGAGTGTAAGAAACAATTTGTGAGCCGAGTTTTTGTGCTGTTGTCCAATCTTCATCAGCAACCGCCCTGTCCCATTTTTCCCTTGCATCATCTTTGCGAGATTTCCGACTTGCTAATGTTTCCATTTTCAATTCGTGTGGTCTACCATCAAACACAAAGATGGGGTCAATTCCAGATTCTATCATCAGCGTTGCTCTATCAAGAAATCCCATTAGGTGTGATACTGGATGGCCATTGGAATCAGTGAGCGGTCCACCATCAGCACCTTCTCCACGTTTACGAAGACTGGTGATAAATTGGTAAGCGAGAAGAAAAGCATCAACGGCCACTCGTTGCCCATTGAAGTCAGATAATTCAACGGGGTGTGGCGTGGCTAAGTCCCTCAGGTTACAGCCCAAGGAACACCACCCCACTCACAAGTCATCGTCATCGAAGTCGAAGTCATCATCGTCAAAATCTTCTTCGTAATCGCCATCATCGAAATCAAATTCCTCATCATCGAAATCATCCACATTTGTTACCCGTCTTGGGCGGCGTGCCCGAGTCCATTGGAACAAGCCGACTCCAGCCAATATAAATCCAAGCAATGTCAAGAGAAGTGGGTAGGATTGCCATGTGTATTTGACCCCAACTAATTCCACATTTGCATCACCATTAATGTCCTTCTCAGGTATGACCCAGCGGCCCCCAAAAGTATCATCCTTAGACCAGAATTGGTTTCCTTCATCGCCTGGTACAGCCCACTGAGGAACCACGCGAGACTCGCCAGTACTGTCGGTGGTATTTATCATCTTGACATTGAGAATCATTGCTGAACCAGGTGTAATATCAACATCTGTCATCGAAAAGTAAAGTTGCACATATTCACGCCCTCTTGAACTGCTTTCTGCAGGGTCACTAAGAGTTGCTGCAGACGATTCAAACCCTAAACCGTAATGCCATCCATTCATTTCCAAGTCACGGGCTCTGTACACTACATCGTATGGAATATAAACTTGGAACTCAGTTCCTGCTGTTAATTCACCGAGGAAAGTTCCTTCTCTTTCTTGCATTGCCGCAATATCATCTATTGTGTATACATTCGGATCTGATTCATCAACTGCGGTTGCCAACGCAACAGGTCCTGAAACAATAGGGATGATTGTGAATGATAGAATCATTCCGATACCAACTAATACGACTGTGAGGACTTTGTAGATTCCAGTTGGAGGCATCAAGAACATGATTCCAGCGACAATACCTATGCTAACAATCAGCATTAGAATTGGTCCCCCTACTCCGCTTGTTGCAACTTCTTGTGTTGTAAATCCAGCAGTTCCAACTGCGTATGGAGAGACGTAGTCTTTCCCTTCTTCCAATTCAAGACCGGGAACTTCTTCTTCGTAAGGAGGTAATACTGGCACAGTTATTTCGAAATTATCACGACCAAGAGAGAGTGTGTAACTATCTAAAGGCGCATCTGGTTTTGTAAATTGAAGACGAAGCCCGAATACATCACCCCCATCTAATTCGTCAATATTGTGGCCCGCAAATGAATATGTGTAGATGTCTCCATCCACTTCATCTGGATTAGCAAGTGTAATTGACGACATATCTGCGAGTCCATTTTGTGCCCCCATTCGAAGTGTTAATGTCACCTCTTTACTGCAACTACTACAATTGATTGCAAGGTTTAGGGTACCTGTAATAGGTTGTTCAGCATCAATTCCTGTTGCATTTTCATTGGCATCAGTACCATCAAATGTGAATTCTCTAATTCCACCTCCCGCATTTGCGTCACCAGGGATATTTCCTTCAAAGAAACTGGTAGCAGATTGCCCGTCATTTGATTCTGCGTGATTCCAAGTATCCCACTGAGTGCGGTCGCCTTCAGAATCGTCTCCATACATGTAGAGGACAGGTTGCTCAAAAGTTAGCACACGGTCAGGGTCTGCTTCATCATCTTGCATGGTTGAAGCGCCGGGTTCAATTCCGCTTGCAACAGTTAGTGATGAAATCATCATGATGCCGAATAATGCTAACACCGCCCATAGGGCGGT
>DUDF01000085.1 GCA_012959435.1 Candidatus Poseidoniales archaeon | reverse complement strand
GGGCGGCGTTTGATACCGATGAGAGTGCCAGCAAACATTGGTACAAATCCAACATCATGAGTTTCATTCAACATTTTGATTAACATTATCCATTCATTGAAGGCTGCAACTTTCTCTTCATCTACTTCACCCTCGGTAGGGACTTCTGGCTCAGAAGTCAAAAGCAAACCGCTTTCACCTAACAGTGGCACAGCATTCATCACACATTCATTCTGGTTTTTCCACCCTACATCTATGATACAGACATCAATAGATTCAGGCAACGGTGATTTTTCATTCGCTGCTAATGGATTGCTAGCATTCGCTGCTGTCCATGCTCTCTGACTTGATACAATATCACTCCAATCACCAACAATAATGTTGCTCCAACTACCTGCATCATATCTCTGCATTAACCGCTTTAATATGACTCCAAATTTACCACCTGCCTCAATCACTACATAACGATCAGGTTGTATTTTCTCATCCTCCCATAAATCATACAACCATGCGGATAAGTGACCTATTCCGGCACCTACTTCAACAACGTTTTGAGGATTAACACGTGCAACAACATCGCGAATTCTTCGCCTTACACTAAGCGGTAGTGATTGCAGTTCCATATGTTTCAATTGTTCTCCGATGTTAGCTGCTATCTGTGGCTCATCACGACTTAACTCATCACTCTTGGAAAGCAACTCGTCGAGTGGGTGTTCCATTTCCTCCATGGTACTTCGCAACATCAACCACTGTTCAAGGATTGCCTTGTGTGTGGTTTCATAGTGTGGGTCGGGTTCAAGAGGGATGGGATTGGCCGGTTGCCCATGGAAGAGACGGTTGAGGACGAGGTAGAACTCGAGAACTTCGTGTTTTGCCCGACTTGCAAAGAAGAAATCCCTCACCAAATTTTACGAACTTCTGAGAAAGGAAAAGGGGTTGACCACCTAGTGCAGTGTGGCACTTGTAACGGAGTACACAAGATTGAGTTACGCCCACCTAAGTGTACTGATGTGCGTTTCACTTTATCAGAACAGGGTGATTCTAAGCAACTAATTATGGATATTGATGTGGATGAAGTATTTTCCCTTGGTGACCAATTTGACCATGATGAATATGTTTGGGAAATCACTCGCCTTGAAATGCCTGATGCAACATCATCTAAGCGAGTTAGTGCCGAAGATGTCAGGATGGTATGGGCAACCCGAGTCGATGAGGTCATGGTAAGATTGACTTTTACCGATGGCGAAGAGTCATTTTCTGATTCAATGATGTGTGAACCTGATGAAGAATTTCACTGTGGTGCGATATTCGAACATTCCAGCGGATTATGGCGGATTCGGGCATTGCACAGCGGCAAGGGTCGTACTTTGAACGGTAAAATGAAAGCCTCAAATATTCGCCGAGTTTTTCTTCACTTACCTCCAACCTATGATGATGCTCAGGAAAAGAGGCGTCTCGAACGTGGCCGATGGAAGGGGCAACAATTCTCGGGTCGTGAAGACCATCAAGATAAGATTCGTGAGGAAAATATTCGCTCAAAGAAGATCTACCAGGGACATAGAGACTAATCTCTTCTTCAACGCGACCATGGCATCATGAATGACTTGGCGACATGCCAAGCAATGTCGGGGTTTTCACGTAATCTTCTAATGCTGTACTCATACCATTTTTCCCCAAATGGCACATACACTCTTACTTTGTGGCCTTGTTTCAGGAGTTTTCTTCGCATTTCCCCTCGGACACCCAAGAGCATTTGGAACTCGTAACCAGGTCCCTTGTCCGCTCCAGTTTGCCGAGCTTCTTCACGGGGGTCGGATTTTCCTGCCCCCATCTCATTTTCTTGAAGTTGCAAAAGCGAATCTGAAACCACTGGCTTATCATGGGTTGCAATAGCGCAGTAGGAATTATACTTCAGCATCATTGAGAGTGCTTCAGAGTATGCTCCATTGATGGCTCTGTATTCGGTGTAGGAGATATCTGCAGGTTCAAGATAGATTCCTTTACAGATTCGTATATCTGCATCTCCACCTAGGGATGAACAGATAGATTTGATATCGTCTAGTGTCCTAAACAGTCTTGCTTGTAACACAACTCCAACATTTTTCAAACCCATCTCATGCATTTTCAATACAATATCAATTGTTGGTTGAGTTACTCTGTGATCTTCCATATCAAGGCGCACAAACATATCATGGTCGGCGGCCTTTTCTAGTAATTGTTTGATGTTTGCAAGCGCTACATCTTCGTCAATTAATAGTCCAAAAGCAGTAGGTTTTATTGAAATATTTGCATCTATCCCTTGACTAACGATTTCATCAATAACTTGTTCATAGATAGTAAGAAAATATTTTGCTTCGCTTAATGATGAAATATCCTCACCCAACACGTCTATTGTAAAGCAACAACCTTCTTTGTCACCTAATTTTTTCATTGTTGATATTGCCGCTTCAAGGTTCTTCCCAGCAACATATCGTTTTGATACCCAGCCTACAATAAACTTGGGAGTGATGGGCAAAACTCCAACTATCAATCGTCCAAACAGACCCAACGCCTTCGCCCCGTATATCGGAAGTCCGCGCCCGCTCTTTGACAATTACCCATCTAATCTCATTCGAAATCCTTAGTCCTGCCAATTGGTAAATCCAGTTCTTCACAATATCTCTTCACTGCTTGGCGTTGCCATCCTTTGAACGATTTTCTATCTAGGTGAGCGATTACTTGTCCACCTGAAAAAGACTGTTTTGTACTTTCTAGAGCGACTTTAATCGAATGTTGCCATTGTCCTGTTGGTAAAACCCCAGTTATTGGGTCCCAATCTTCTGCTTCAGGTCTTATCATTTCTAAAGCATATGAAGCAAGTTGGTGGCCAGCCCAACAATTGGTTTTACGAATGACATCGGTATGTCTTGGTGCATAGTGGCCACCACCAATCCCAAGCATTACTTTTTGATTGTATTTTTCGTCATCTGAAAGATTGCCCCAATCACCTAAGATGATATTTCCATCATCACAATCCAATCCAAAACCATCTGAGATGACATCTGCCCATGCCTCAGCAGCATCACGCCTATCCCAATGGGTTTCCGAAGATCCAATTTCAATAAACATGGTAGGAACTGATAGGCTAGGGCCGTGATGTGTTGTTTCAATGGTCATATCAAATTCTGGAATTAATCCATGTTCAATGCCTGCTTGATGCATGCGACGATACCACGCTGCAAACCGAGGGTTAGGTGGGACGACTTCACCCTTGATGCCACCAAATTCTGCGGTTTCTCCTACCGGTGATTCACCGGGTACACCTATCACATGAAGTGTCAAACTTGGAATTCCACTTGCTGCAAAATGTCGTGACAGAAAAATCACTTCCTTTACGCTAACACCTGACCCTTCAGAATATCTAATTTCTAGATTATCTTGCATTAGTACACGACCAGGGTACCACCAAAGGTGAACGGGCTTGCTCTCGTGAGCCCAACTCCTCCCCTCTTCAATAGTCGCTACTTCTGTCCACCCACCGCGTGCGAGCAGTGCATCACCTTGTATGGTTGAAGCAATGTCTGGCTCTGACACAATAAGAAGAGAAACATTCAGGTTTATTCCTCCTCAAAAACCTGATTTTCAAATACAGTGTAAAAGGTTAGTAGACCACAATTTAGAGATATGAACAGTAACCATTCAAATAAAGCTGAAACGGTAGGGGAAATAAGTACGAATGTGATACTTGAGAGTTGTATTGAGAAGAATGCGATACTCAAAAAGGTCCAACGTAAATGGGTGATTTTGTAACCCCTCCATTCCTTTTCAACATCAAGTATCGTTCTAGAAATGGTGACAAACATGGCCCATAATATCGAACTTGAAAATACTAATGTCGCCATAATGAGATGTTTTACTAAATTAGTATGCATAGGTGTCCATGCTAGAAAAATTAGAACCAAACCACCAATCATTCCAGCGATTAATCCGGCGTTATTGGTTCTGTTGTGAAGTGATGTGGTGTTTTCTCCTTGTAATTGTGTGCACGTTTCACTCCAAATTTGTTTGGATAACCACATCATTGATGCTCCAACAATTGATAATCCAATCCCAAACACAATGCTTTCAGGGGCAAATACTCCCGCTGAAGAGATGTATGGTGGTAGGCCATTTTCAAAAACTACTGCTTGACCAAAGAAAATTAATTGGTCAGATAAATTCATCATTTTATCTCTTGCTCCCCCGCCTAATTGCATCATTAATTGGGAAATAATCGCTGTGGCGAAAGTTAACTCAACCATTGCGAACAATATTTTTGTCCTGTGATCTCTAACTTCAGACATTTTTAGTCCTCCTCAAGAAGCATTCTAAATGCATCAATATCAAACATAGAGGCACCCATGGCCATTGCTTCTTCGACATCAAACCAGCGCGCCTCTTCTACTTCATCTGGTTTGCAAATAAATTCAATTCCATCAGGGACATCAACGAGATATGTGAATGAAACCCAATCAATTCCTTCGGCATTAAAAATTCGTTCTTGAACAATGCATCTATCAATGCCATCTTGGATAATGCCCGATTCACCTCTTGGGTCAGGGAGTTTTAGTTCAACTCCTAATTCTTCAAACAGTTCTCGCTCTGCCCCGCGCCTTGGGTGTTCAGCATAATCAAGGAAACCACCTGGTAAAGTCCAGTGTCCAGTGAAGAACCCACGCTTCACTTTTTGCAACAGAAGTTGGCCTTTTGGATTCCGAAGTACTACTTTTGCAACTAATCTATGCATCGTTCTATAGACGCTTTCTCTAGCAACAGGGTGTATTCCTGAATCGGAAATTAGGTTGTCCTTCCAAGCCCAATCTTTAGGCCATTCAATATCTGGTAGTGCATGAGTTACTTCGTGTGTACTATCTTCAAAATCAAACCGGTTAACTCTTTTCACACTCCAAGTAAGTCCTAACTTACTTGCTTCATCTTCAGTAGGTAGTCTATACATCCATCCCGAATTGGCATCACGCCCTCTAACGGGGATTTGTGGCCCATTTCCATTCTTATCAACAAGTAGCACTTTCCCATCGTGTTCTAGGTAAAGGTGCTGCTCTGCCATACTCTTGCCACAGGTGTCCCCATTCTAAATCCGCCGCTCATACAATGTTCCAATTGACGTGCGGTTATGGTTGCTCTAGTATCCAAGAAGTTCGACTAGTTGCTCTTTGTAGAAATTTGCAGATCCTTGTAGACTTTCAAGTTCAGAATTCTCTAACTCTAATTCAATTATTCCCTCAACACCATTTTTGCCAAGAGTAACCGGTACACCGATGTAAATGTCATCAAGTCCGTATTCGCCACTGAGATGGGCTGAGCATGGTAACAATCTTTTCCGGTCTTTTACAATGGCTTCAGCCATAATTGCAGCGGCTGAACCAGGTGCATAGAATGCACTACCTCGTTCTAGAAGTTTGACAATTTCACCGCCTCCACTAGCGGTTCTTGCAGATATAGCATCAATCGTATCCTTGTCTAAAAGTTGAGTGATGGATATTCCACCAACCGTTGTGTATCGAGGTAGAGGGACCATGGTATCTCCGTGACCACCTAGGACCATTGCTTGTACATCTTCATTCGAGCATCCAATTTCTTGAGCCACGAAATGTGTCATACGCGCAGAGTCAAGAATCCCAGCTTGCCCAACCACTCGGTGGTGTGGGAAACCTGTCACCTTTTGCATATGATAGGTCATCAAGTCTAGTGGGTTTGTGACCATGACAACTACTGAATCAGGTGCGTGTTCACGAATACCTGCCCCAACTTGTGATATAATATCTGCATTTTTCCCAATCAAATCCTCTCGACTCATACCTGGTTGTCTTGGGAACCCAGATGTTACAACGACAACATCTGCTCCTGC
Organism: Candidatus Poseidoniales archaeon; assembly: GCA_012959435.1. Classification (GTDB taxonomy): domain Archaea; phylum Thermoplasmatota; class Poseidoniia; order Poseidoniales; family Thalassarchaeaceae; genus MGIIb-Q1. The sequence continues at coordinate 13,974 of DUDF01000085.1, read as the reverse complement.
AATATCAGCGTAATCAGATGTTCCGGTAATACTACCATCGTAGTTGAGAATCTGACCGCCTTGACTCATGTCCAATGCTTTTCCTTTGGCAAATCCTTCAAAGATATCAAGCAATACGATATCTCCTAATTTTTTCTGGGCTAATACAAAAGCGCATGTAGCGCCAACGTTTCCAGCCCCGATTACTGCGATTTTCTTCTTACCATCACTCATCAGTCACACCTTGTGTGAACCGCAGCGGGGGGGTACTCCGTCCAAATACTAACCGCTTGTACAATTTCTCATCTCATGCTAGGCGGTGTAAAAAAAACACTAACTTTCACGGACTTGCTCTTTAGCGACATTCAAGAACCTCGTATAGGTCGCCCACCTTGCTGAAGAATTGCTGATGCCCTACGGGCAGGCCTTTCTAGCGGGTGTGTTTGAGCATGAAATTAGGGGTTGTGAAAGAAGCAGACGGGGAAACCAGAGTCGCGATAGTTCCAGGTTCGATGAAAAAGTTGAACAAAATGGGTTTTGAAGTATTAGTTGAATCTGGAGCAGGGCAGTTCTCTCATCATCACGATTCAGAATATACTGAATCTGGTGCTACTGTTACAGACAGGGCTACTGCACTGTCTGCTGATATCGTGATTTCTATTGGCATGCCAGAATTAGATGGAATGAAAGAAGGCCAAATGGTCGCTTGTGTTTCAGATCCATTCAGAAACCCCGAGAGGGTCAAAGCAGCGATGGACGCAAAGGTCACTCTATTCAGTATGGATATGATTCCTCGTAGAATTTCTAGAGCCCAAGCAATGGATGTCAATAGTAGTCAAGACAACCTTGCTGGCTACAAGGCAGTACTTACTGGTGCTTCACACGCACCTAAGGGAATTCCAATGATGACCACTAGTGCTGGAACAGTTAGGCCAGCCAAGTTTGTCATCATGGGTTCAGGGGTTGCTGGCTTACAGGCAATTGCAACTGCCAAGAGACTAGGTGCAATTGTCTATGCTTCTGATGTTAGAAAGTCAGCCGCCGAGCAAATAGAATCTGTTGGTGGGCGTTTCATTGAAGTAGATGGGATGGATGATTTTGAAGATGAATCCGGATATGCCAAACCACTTACTCCTGAGTTTATCCAAAAAGTCAATGATACTGTTTGTGAAGTTGCATCAGATGCTGATGTTATTGTTACAACTGCAAGAATCTTTGGCCGCCCAGCACCAATTACAGTACCAGCGAGTGCAGTTGATACTTTCAAGGCGGGGGCAGTCGTTGTTGACATGAATGCAGATGTTGGTGGTAATTGTGAACTCACCGAGGTTGGTAAAATTATCCACACAGACAATGGTGTAACTATAGTTGGAACTCCAAATCTTGCCGGCCAATTAGCATCAACTGCAAGTATGCTATACTCAAACAATCTCACAACATTTGTAGCATCTTTAGTTAAGGATGGCGAGTTAACACTAGACTTGGAAGATGATATTTTGGTCGGCTCTCCAGAGGGTAATGATTTCCATATCCCTGGTATGGGTGGGGTTCTGATTTGCGCCGGTGGGGCGATGCACGAAAAGCAAACTCGTCTTGAGGGGGTGATTCAATGAGTCTAACATTGGCGGCACTTATTGGCAGTATTACGGTTTTTGTATTGGCGATTTTCCTTGGATTTGAGTTAATCAGTAAGGTTCCTGCAACTTTGCACACACCGTTGATGTCAGGTGCAAATGCAATTTCTGGAATTACGATAGTTGGGGCCTTATTTTTGTCTAATTCCGCTTTCAATGATGGTAATCCCGGCACTGCTGCTTGGCTTGCTTTCGCGGCATTAATTCTCGCTACCATCAACTGCGTTGGAGGATTCATGGTGACCAATAAGATGTTGGAAATGATTGCTGGGAAGCGCAGAAAGAAGGGGGGTGCTTAGAATGGTTGACGCAGTAGTTTGGGATATAGGATATCTTGTATCAGCCGCCCTTTTCATTATGGGGATCAAGAAATTGTCGAGTCCTAGAACAGCACCTGATGGGAACCGCTTAGGTGCTTATGGGATGTTTTTGGCTGTTCTAGTGACATTAGCCAAGATGTACAGTGAAGGTTTCATTGGTATTGAATTGATAGTAGCTGGATTAGCAATCGGTACTGTTGTTGGAGTATGGATGGCAATTCGTGTAGAAATGACTGGGATGCCTGAACTTGTGGCTCTGTTCAATGGATTTGGCGGCGCGGCTTCTGCACTCGTCGGATTGTCAGAAGTGTTGGGCCGTTTACAGAGAGATGAAGTTCCTTCAGCAGGTGTTGAACTCTACGCAATATGGGTGGCAATTGGCCTCTCAGGATTAGTAGGATGGCTCACATTAACAGGAAGCATGATGGCAATGGGTAAACTGATGGGCGGTTTTTACATTCCATTCACAAAAAAGGATGACAGAGGTCGTAGGAAATGGGTTAGTTTCCCTACTTGGGGCCCACCTTGGTTGAATATTATTAAAGTAGGATTACTAATCGCTTCGGTCGTTCTAATCGTTCTAACAATCCAAGAACCGAACAATACTGATTACATCTATGGTTTAGTGGGTGTATCTTGCCTACTCGGAATTTTGTTTGTATTGCCAATTGGCGGTGCTGATATGCCGGTGGTTGTTAGTCTGCTTAATTCCCTTTCAGGGATTGCAGCCGCTTTCACAGGTTTCGTAATTGGAAACAATGTATTGATTATTGCTGGTTCAATGGTCGGTGCTGCTGGTTTGATTCTAACCTTCATCATGTGTAAAGCAATGAATCGTACTTTACCAGCAGTTCTATTCAAGTCGTTTGGCGGCGGTGGTCGTGAAACCGTAACTCGCACAAAAGTTGGTAGTGATCCAGAAGAGGTTGCTATGGTCTGTGATGGGATTGCAACTTGTATCATCATCCCTGGGTATGGGATGGCAGTTTCACAAGCTCAACATACCGTCAAAGAATTTGCTGATTTGTTAGAGGCACAAGGGGTTGATGTGAAGTACGGTATTCACCCAGTGGCTGGCAGAATGCCTGGTCACATGAATGTCCTACTTGCTGAAGCGAATGTGCCATACGAGCAGTTGATTGAGATGGATGACATTAATTCAGAATTGCCGGAATGTGATGTCGCTCTTGTTATTGGTGCTAATGACACGGTCAACCCTGTTGCACGCACCGGGGAAGGACCACTTGGTGGCATGCCAATCATTGATGCTGACAAGGCTAGAGTTGTTGTGGTAATCAAGCGTAGCCTCAATGTCGGATATGCAGGTGTGGACAATGACTTGTTCTTTGAGGACAAGACAATGATGTTATTTGGTGATGGAAAGAAGATGATGAATGAGTTGAATTCCGCTCTCAAAGATATTTGAAGAGTATTTCTTGGATAACGCAGTCAATGATAATACTGGGCTCCCCTAAGGGGGAGCCTGCAAGTAACCGTTATGAAGCGCCCACAGGTCGAGGTTAAACACAGGTGTGGCCATGCGTGCATATGCAACTCGTTCACTACTAGTGATTTCCCTTGTATTACTGCTTGCAGCACAAGTTTTGGCGTCATCTGGTGGCCCCCCCGAATCTAACATGGGTGGCGAATCAACTGTACTGTCTGGTTGTGACTGTCACGGCTCAGCAGCACCTTCTGCTGCGTCTGGCCCATCAACAGAAGTGGTTGTGTCTATTTCGGGTGTCCCCTCAGCATACCAAGTCGATGTGCTATACAATTTGACAATTAAAGTTGAACATTCATCAAACACAGCAGGTGGTTTCCTTCTGTCGTCGGGTGATGTAGGGATATTCTCTTGGGCTGACGGAGTTGATATCCGTCCTGCTGAAGGCAATGATGACCCTGAGTCCTCATCTTCAACCAGTGGAAATATTTCTCATTCAAAAACATCTGATCCTGCGGAATGGATGATTACTTGGACTGCTCCTTCTAGCGATATCGGCGATGTCACATTCTATCTTGCAGGTAATTCAGTAGATGGGCATGGAGCAAATGATGATTCGGATGCATGGAATCTACTATCATTCACGATTAATACCCCATCTAGTACTTCTGCTCAGGCAGATTTGACTACTAGAGTAATTAGTGTAGGTGACTATCAGAGTCTGTTCGTAAGTGAACCTGACCCTGCGGCGATAGAGAATGAAAGGCAATTGCAACTGGCAGAGAGTGTGTTTACAACTGGTAACACCCTTTTCTTTTCCTCATTGTGTATCCTCATAGTTGCAGCAGTATTCCAACGTGAAATCCTTGAGCGTAAGGATGGGGAAGGTCCAACACATTTGGCAAAAGAACTCGCTTACCCAGAAGGTTTGAAGAGGGGCTTAATTTCAGTTGTAATGTTCCTAATTGGCTTGAATTGGCTAGCAAGCGATGCCCCATCTTATCTTTACGCACCAGCAATTTTCTGTGGTTTTTGGGCCGCATATGGGGTCTACCGAACAGTGCTTTCAGCGAAAGCAGAACCGGTAGTGAAGGATATCCTCTGAGGTGTTAAATTTGGAAGGGGCAGTCCCCACCGATTCATCTCAACACGTTATGGTTCACCTAACTGAAGCGAGCAAAAGGATTCAGCGCCTCGTATTCGCTTTTTTACTAGTTGCAATTATCTGGGCATTTGTTATTGACGATATGTTTGCTTGGTGGCTAGCAAGAATCCCACTAGCAGAAGGTGCTGGCTCTCTAACAATATACAGTCCCTACGCGTGGCTTGACACCAAGTGGACTGCAGTTGGGTTGTTGGCTATTTGGACAACCTTGCCTTGGGCTGCTTTGGAGTTGTGGAAGTTTGCGGAACCAGGCTTGTTACAGCGTGAAAAAACGTGGCTTAGTACAATGGTTTCAACCGGAATATTAGGCGGTTCTATTTTAGTTATCTGGGGTTGGGCTTGGGGATTCCCTAGACTTGTTGAGATGGCTAATAATGCCGGGATGATTGATGGCGTAGGGGCGCATTATGATGTCGTTTCACTTTTTGCAATGGCACTCGCTCTCACATGGTTTGTATTGCTGTTATTCCTTCAGTCACTCGGTCTAACAGTAGGTAAAGGACTTGATTTAATTGGTGATGACCCACTTGACTCATTACGATTGCGCTTACATTTTGTTGCTGTTACAATTTTGTATATTGTGACACCAGCTGCATTCCAAGGATTGTTTTTGGCTGCAGCATTGACACTAATTTTTGGCAGTGAGTTCATCGCAAACCTTTCACCATTGTCAAGCCATACACGAGGAAGAAGCGCTCAAACGATTTTAGATTCAGAGGGTGGTGAAAGAAGAGTATTGATGGTTGATTGTACTTGTGTGGATGTCTGCCCACGATTGAATCAAGGACATTTAGGGACTAATATCGGTGTGATGTTAGCAGACGCCATTTGTCTTAATCCAGATGAAGTAGGGACTCTTTGTGAAAGAGTATCTCGAGAGCAAATTACTGATGTTGTAATCAGTGGATGTGATGGTTCTCCAACACCTGGTAACATGAAGCGCTCATTAGAATCAATGAATTGTTCAATTTCTGGGTTGAATCGGTTATCAACCACTATTCATGGGGAAATGGCTACATCAGAATATGTTGATTTAGCCAATCTTATTGATCTTGCTAGAGCGTCTCGTCCTTGGTCAGAATCAGCACAATCTCGTGCCCAATTGAAGGCCATAAAAGAACAAGATTTACCAGTTCATCTTATTTCTTCATCAGCAACAATTCAACCTTGGGGTCTGAGGTTACAAGCCAACGAAATTTGGGTACATAATGGGATTCAACTTTCAGAATACATTGATGTTCAAATGATTGATTAGATGAATATAACTTGAATACATGGTAGCGTATCATTCAATACACACGCGGTGGAGCGGTTAACTATGAGGCCAATAATTGCCATCCCTCTTGCGGCAATGATTCTGGTTGCTGGGTGGTATGTTAGTGAAGATCCGACAAGGATAGGTCCATTCTTTGATTACCTTGATGATTTCACCCAAGAAATAGAAAATACTGCACCCAGCGTTCAAATTCAATCTGAAGAGCGTTGGTTGGTTGTAGTAGTTGATTTCCCCAACGCTCCTGAAACAGGATTTAGAAATGTTGGGAAGGCACAGACTTTACTGACTGGGACAAACGGTGCCGATGATTACATTTCTGATGCTACTGGAGGCGCCACAACCTTGTCTGTCACAATAGTTCCTACTGTGTATCATGCCCAAAATTCTGATTCCTACTGGGGCCAAGATGAGGGGGATGTTAGGGATGTGGGGCAGGATGACTCGGACGGCCCTGGGGGTTTAGCCACTTCAGTCATCAAAAACTCACTGTCAGGGATAGACCTCTCCCAATTTGACTTAGATTCCGACGGTTGGATTGACCGCTTCCTAATTATTCACACAGCCGAGGTTCAGGAAGATAGTGGTGGAAGTGGAAGTATTTGGAGTCATTACGGCCCACTCACTACAATGGTTGAAGTTGATGGTTACAAATTTGACCACTACACAATAGCTGGATTTGATTCTGGTTTTGGCACTATCATTCATGAAATGCTTCACCAAATGGGTGCACTTGACTTGTATGATGTCCATGGGCAAGGAACCGGTGAAGATTGGAATGGGGTAGGTGATTGGGATGTTATGGCAAGCGGGAATTGGAATGGAGTAAATGGGCGTACTCCTGCTTTACCATCCCTAGCCACTCTTGATTTAATTGGTGTTGATAGAGCAACTGAGATATCTCTCAATAACCCTGGTGAGACGCAAAATTACGTACTAAGTCCAATTTCTTCAGCGGGCTCTGGTTTGTTCATACAAATTTCTCCAAGTGAACGTGTGTGGATGGCTTACAGGGGCTCGAATGGCTTTGATAGTGATCTCCCTGGCCATGGTTTATTGGTCACTGTTCAAGATACTTCAGTGGGTGATAAGGAGCAGAATTTAATCAACACCAATCCAGATATTCCGTGGTTGTATGTGTTAGAAGCAGATGGTGATAGTGGCCTTCTTGCTGGTAACGATCAAGGTAGTTCAGGTGATACTTTCACCACTGGTGGTAAGTTTGGTGCAGAGGGTCGTATTTTGGTGGACCACCATGGTCGCCAAGTCAATTGGATTGTCGAGGTCACTGCACTCGATGCTAGTTCACTGTCTCTCACTATATCTACTTCCGGTGCACCTAGTTTTGAGGTACTCCCACCTCATCATCCAATTCAATTATTAAAAAATGAAGATTTATTGGTTTCAGTAAACGCTTCAACTGCTTGCACACTAGGTTCGAATTTGAGTTCAAGTGATGGCAGAATTGTGTCTATTGTTGAGAATACACCATTATCTATTGGAGAATCAGTGTTTCGAACCCTACGTTGGGATACCCCTGGTATAGTTGGGGGTGAGGGCCGTTTGACAGGCCAATTTACTTGTGGTTCATCCATTGCTCAACAAGTAAGTATTGATTTCCATACGATTGGATTACGTCTTGTAAACACAGAATACATGAATGATATTTCTTCGGACGATGATGGTTTTGTAAATGTACCATTGGAGTTTACTGGGTTAGGTCAACAAGTTTGGGAGGTTAGGTTGGAGGGACCGATTGATAGGATTGCGACAACCGCTCCAACTCAAAACTTGGGAGATGGTTCAAAGATAAATCTGACAATATCTCCAAATGGACTATTAGAGCCAGGGATGGTGGCTCGGGGTGAAATTGTTTTACGGGATTCTCAAGGATTAGAGCAAAGCATTGAGGTTATACTTACGGCTGAACAGTTTGAACAGGGTGGAGAGTTAGTTAGATTTTTCTCTGATCCTGGGAATTTGATTATTACTATGGCTGGGTTAATTGCATTGTCAGTATTACTGGGGATGAGGACGAGAAAATCGCCACAATCAAAGATTCGAGAAGCAGGAAGGCAACAGGCGATTGATCACTTGAATACTGGCGGCCCTCCAAATCCATCTCCTATGCCACAGTCACAATTTTCAGCACAGCCTCCTGTAGGTACTAATGTGGGTATTGCTACTGATCCTAATGCTATTCCAGATTTGGATGATTTGCTATAATTTCGCGGAATTGAATTATGTTTCAATGAGGTTTATCATATTCAATTCAAGCCGACAACATCAGAATATATCCCGTCCTCCGGGAAACAATGCGGAAGGTTGCTAGCCTCTTACTGGTTCTACTTGTGTTTGCCTCTGGGGTCGCTGGATGTTTGCAATCTTCTGAAATAGCAACATCAGACCCTATTCCGGAACCACTACCTGAAATTGTGCCTGGACCAGAGCCTGAACCAGAGCCATTAGACAGAAATTTTGACCACGATGGAGATGGTTTCACTACAGGTTGGGAATTAGATAATGGCTGGGACCCTGAGGACATAGTTTCATCACCAGCCTGCAACTCATTCCGCGAACTTTGCCGGCGAAGTGTGAACGAAACAGTCTGGGCGACAACTCATAATTCTCATGCATCGTATGATCGTAATCACAACATTCTGAGTGGTAGCCAGCGAACCAATATCACTGCACAAATGCAAGGTGGCGTGCGCGTCATCAATCTTGATGTACACGAATACAATAACCAATCAATGCTATGCCATGGCGGCTATGATTATCCACTTCATCCTTGTTTAATCAGTGGGAATTGGCCTCTGGAGGATGCGTTTTTGGAAGTGGTATCATTTCTTGAGAACAATTCGTTTGCGGTTTTAATCATCACTCTTGAGAGTTATGTTACGGCTCAGGATATAGCAAATGTATCTGACTCCACACAACTTACACCCTATTTCCACTCTCAGGAATTAGGGGCCCCCTGGCCATCTTTGGCGTCACTCATTGAATCTGGTAAACGAGTTATTTTGTTCAGTCAAGACCGTCCAGAGGTTGACATTTCGTGGCACCACTATGATGGGGACTACATGGCAAAAACACACTGGGCATACAACGACTCGGCTTATTTCACCTGTGAACTAACTCGCGGCAACTTTTCGAGTCCTTTACGTTGGCTTGACCATTTTGTGACTGACCCATTATCATCTGAGTCTGCATCAAATGCTACCAATCAGGTTTCGGTTGTAGTTGAACGAGCAAACAATTGCACACAGGAATGGGGCCAAATTCCTAACTTCATTGCAGTAGATTTCTGGGGTCAAGGTGACATCGTAACAGCCGTTGAAATCCTAAACGGTTTCTAACGATAAAATTGCAAACACATCAGTGGCGGAATCCAGACCATCTTCCTTCAGAAGGCGGTCTTTGAAGAGCAAGATAGCACCACTTGTCGTCAATTTGGAATCCACATAACCAAGTTTTGTGTACCCCATTAGCGAGTCGTGCTGCTAAGCAAGCTTGGGCCCAATCATGGGGTGCTAACCATTCGGGTTGTAGTAACCAAGGCGCATGTTCTTCTCCTATTGAGAGTTCATACAGCCTCCAGCGTGTCCCGTATTTGAATCCAGAACGAGGGAGAAGTTTTCTCGATAGAATGTCTCTTAGTAATGAGATACTTCCATTTTCATCTGCAGCATCTTCTAAGATTCTTACTTCATCTTCGTCTAGCCACTTACCTTCAGGAAGAGGTGTGCCAATTTGTTCAGGGAGTTCAATATCCTTCGGCATAAAGGCACCATCCCATCGTCCACCAACCAAACTAGTTTCAGATTCAAGAAGGCCATCCAATTCAATTTCATTCAATGCGCCAGCCGGTTCTGCTGGATTTACTCTGTATGTGGTTACTCCCATCTCTTCGTCAACAATCAGTACTTCCGCTATTCGGCCAAGTGCTGTTACTTCAGCCGCCCAACCGTACAGGCTATTCCACTGAATTGGTTCAAAATCTCTTACCCAAATAACTTCAGCAGCCGCTAAACCAGTTTTGAGATTTGATGAACGTGACCATCGCAATGCCCAACTCCCATCTGAAACAATTGTTTTTGGAGATATTTTAACCACATTATTTGCCAAAACAACCTGTTCACCAGGTACCCTCATTGCTTCCAGTGCAGCAGTTTCATGCAATAATTCAGCGGATTCAACTATTTGTTCTGCTAACCAATTTTCAGCCATCTCAAGATGTCTGTGTCGGTTACAAAAAAGGACTTCACACGGTTGTAATAATAATTCATTTTTTGGTAGTGGGATCCCAATTCCTGACTTGTCAAAAAGTCTCTGTGCAGCAGGTCCTGAAAGCACCCAACCATCAGAATTTTGCACGCAAGGGCCGATGGTCCTCCCCTTCGCCGGCCCACTATCCATATCCCTCCCTCACACCGTTCAGACTTGAGTTCATCGCCCTTGACCTTCCGTCACATTTGATAGGATAGGCCTATTCACAGGATTTGAGTGACATGAGTGGCATAGGTAAACTCGGTGATTTCACCGTTGAGCAAAGAGTGCTAATCCATCTGTTTGAGCACCCAAAGAAACGCTCACAATGGGAGGGTAAACATGAACAAACCCAAGCCGGTGTTAGTAATGCTGTAGGAATTGCGAGGAAACATCTTCCTCGCACATTAAAATCTTTGATGGCACAGGATTTGGTTGAAGTTGAAACACGTCACGTTGAAGGGTCAAAACAACGTTGCAGGGTCTATTTCCTGACTCCCATTGGTATTTCTGCGGCTGAGTCAATGCGGCAAGGTTTGGCATCACGTGAGATTTCAACTGATGAAGGTGAGACTACGTTGGGTCAATTTGCAGGTCATGATATTTCATTTCTTCATGTGTTAAGTCACCTGACTTCTGAAAATCATTACGACCCATCAATGCATGATATCAAATTTGATGAGGACACACCTTCAGTTGACCTATATCGCAAGGTGTTACATCGTGCTTGGAACGATGGGCAGATCACGGCTGATGAAAGAGGGATGTTAGATGATATTTCGTTGCATCTTGGTATTGAGCCAGATAATGTTGAAAAGATAGAATCTGAAGTTTCATCAGAGCGTGTTGAATCTCCCGAACAACAAACAGCAACCTACCTAGAAGTGTTGGAAGTTGCTTGGCAAGATGATTTCATTTCTGATGATGAACAAGCAATGTTAGATTCATTAGCCCGCTCTCTCGGACTGGATTCTGAGTATATCGCAAAAGTGCAATTAGAGTGGATTATTCTTCATTCGTAAATAGGTGGGTTGATTTGGCGTCGGCCTTTCGCGTAGTTTGAAAGGGGTTGGCGCGGTGCTAGATGAAGTAGTGCAAAACGAGATTGACTTGCTACGCTCACTTCACGAAATGGTCGTAAATCCTGAAGAAAAACCGGTTCTTTTGATGGGTGACGTAATTCTTGACCGCTATTTTCACGGTTGGGCAAATCACCTCAATTCTTTCGCACCAGTTCCTGTTGTTAAAGTGATTAACAAATCGGAGAGTGCGGGGGCTGCTGCCCATATTGCTAGGGGTTTGGTGAACCTAGGAATGAATGTCAGATTTTTCTGTATTCTTGGTGGTGACGAAAACGGTCAAATCATCGCTCAACAATTACATGAAGAAAAGGTGGATACTTCTGATATTAGAATCGCCGCTCATCTTCAGACGGTTGCAAAAACTCGGATTTATGGTTCGCGTGAAAGTTTGATTGACCGTAATCAATTAATCCTACAGTTTGACGAAGAATCCAACGAAGAATATCCTGAAGGAGTTATTGACAAATTGACAAAGGCTGCTTGTACCGCTCTGCCAGGTTCTTGTGCAGTAGTTCTCAGTGATTATGGGAAAGGAGTAGTCAGTGATGCTGGGGCTGCTGAAGTCATCGCTGCAGCTAAGGCGGCCGAAGTACCCGTGATATGTGACCCGAAACTGACAGGACTACACAGGACAGTAGGTGCTACTGTGGCCTTGTTCGAGATACGCGGATTAGAATTGCTACGAAGGCGTAGTAATCTTCCTGATGCTGAATCAACAGCGGCACACTTCATTGAAGAGCACGATTGGCAAGGAATGTTAGTCTTGGGTGGTGAAGATGGCACTACCCTATATCAGAAAGATGAGGACCCACTGTTTTTGCCATGTTTAATTGAAGTTCCACAACAACTCATTGGATTGCATGATGCTGCTGCAACCGCACTTGCTTGTGCATTAGGCGCAGGCAGAACACTTGCAGAAGGTGCAAGATTAGCAAATGCCGCTTGTGAGTGTGTGCTTGCTGCTGAAACTAGCCGAGTAGTTCTCAACCGCAAGAAATTGATGACTAGGCTAGATGAATTATCATGGCACTTCCAGATTTCAGATCGATGAGGTGGATTATATGATTCCCTCAACGTTGAGGCCCATTCTAAAACAAAGAACCAACATCAGGAGGGTCTGAGATGAGTTGGTGGATAATGCCAACGACTGCTGACGTAGGCATCCGCGCATTTGCTGCAACAAAAGAATCAGCTATGCAAGAAGTTACGTTGGGTATGCAGTCAATTTTGCTGTCTGACAAAGGAGAACAGGAATTGGCAGGGCAAACAAGACACACAGGGGAATGGTCTGTTGACATAGCCAATAGTTTGGATAATACCATGGTGGCATGGCTTGAAGAAGTGCTCTACCAAGGCGAAGTTGAAGGACGATGGTTAGTTGATTTACAGATACAATTAACAGAAGAGTCGCTCAATTCTCAAGTTTCATTTGTTAATGCCGATGAGGTCGAAAGAGAGGTTGAAATCAAAGCAGTAACTCGCCATGAACTTATTCTTTTTGAAGTTCCAGCAGGAATTGAATTCCCAGGTGTCGCACCAGATATCCCTACCTTCGAAGGCCCCGGATGGGTTGCCCAAGTTATCTTTGATATCTGAAAAATTATGGTAGATGAAGATATAATTCAAGTTATCAGCAATGTTGCAACAATCCCAAATAATATCCCTGAGATAATCTTAGAAGTGGTGTTTTCAATAATTTTTCTAACAAATTTCATGGCCCCAGGTTCACTTTTCTCAAATTTTTCTATTATTACCTCAGGTTGCTCTAAATGAGGGTGCAATGTCAGGATTTCTGTTATGGCCAATTGCGCATTTGAATAGGCATTCAAATCACTTGACTGTTTCGATTTTTCTCGGGCCATGATGTATTGTCTAAGTGCTGAGGCTGGTTGGTTTACATAACGTGCAGCATGTCCTAAATTCAAATGAAACAACGAATCATCTACCTCTGAGTAACGCAACGTTTCTACTAGGTGGTTTTCTATACTCACTTATCCTCACTCCGTAACAATTACGTGAGGAAGACTAATTAAGACCTTTCCTGAGTCAATATTATGGTTGAAGATGTGCTTCCCTCGGAGAATACGCCTGAAAGTAATTCAATCCCTTTACAACAAATTACCCCGCCACCTCGGCAGGCATCACCAGTTCAACAAACACCCCCGCCACCTCAGCAGGCATCGCATATCTCGGGAGTCACTCAGGATGGTATTGAATATGATTCATTCAACCTATCAGCGCAAGAAACATATGGGGCGGCGGTCGGTGTTACGACTACGACTAAGAAATACGTCCATGGGGAAGAATCAAACCCATATATTCGTGATTATTCATCAAGCAAACTTTTCCAAGGATTATCTCCACCGAATGAAAACCAATTGCGACGAGAGATTGTAAATTCGCAATTGAATATTAGAAAACTTTCTGAGCAACAACAACTAGAACAAACTAGTGGGGAAACTCCAGATCAACTGATCACAAGAATGATTTTGCACGACGAGGAAATAGTATCTTCAACACATCTTAGAGTTAGGAAAGTTTCTTGGAATAGAAAATCATCAGATGGTGATTTTGTTCAGCAAGGTGATCCCCATATTGGAGTTAGAGCACAAGTTTCAAATCAGCGATTATTACTAATTGATTCAACGTTAGATACTGAGGATTCCCTCACAGAAGTGGTCCCTACTGCCTCTCTTCTCTTTCCTGCTAGATCAGGGGAATCATACCAACTAACCAGTCGTCGTATTAACGACATATGGTTCAAACCAATCCCACTAAGTTCTATTACTGGCCTTGAGATTCATTCAT
>DUDF01000084.1 GCA_012959435.1 Candidatus Poseidoniales archaeon | reverse complement strand
CATGCGTCCACGTGCGTTTGCAATGTTAGTGCTGCTCACGATGATTGCACCAACCTTGGCTGGGTGTTTTGGAAACGATGAACCACCTGTTGAGAAGGAGCCATCGGTGTTTGATTTTGACCAACCAATTGCAAACAATACATTCTATCATTTTTCTAACTGGACAAATGCACTTGATATGTCTGCAGACCAACTAAACTTATCAACAAATATGACTCCAATTTGGTCACTCGGAACCTATTATGGTACTGGGTACGATACTTTTGAACCAACTATTGGAGTCACTTCTTCAGGCACTCTCGTATTTACTAACCACAATGGTTTAGGGATGGGTACGCACATTATTCGTAGTCAAGACCAAGGTCAAAACTGGGATGATGTCGGCCCATTTTTAACCGGGGCAACCGGTCAAGTTGCCAACTCTAACGACCCGTATGTCTACGTTGACCCGTGGACAGACCGTATCATGAAATTCGATATGCATGCATTAGCAGTAATGTTTGTCGAATGGTCTGATGATGAAGGAGAGAGTTGGAGTCTACCTTTCCCTGCTTCTGGAGTTTATACCCCTCAAGACCATCAATCAATTGCTTCTGTTCCGCCAGGTCCTGATTTTTCTGGGCCGTTATTACATGAAACAGTCTATGTTTTCTGCATCAATACAGGGGCCCAAGGCCCAATTGGGGCTTTTTGCGATACTTCACTTGATGGTGGGGCGACTTGGGAAGGACAAGTTCCTGGCTGGCCAAATGGTGTTACACAATGCGCTGGCCTTCATGGCCATTTAATCGGTGCAAATGATGGGGCGATATATCGTGGGAACCCATCTTGTGATGGCCCAGCCGCATACCGCTCTACTGATGGGGGCCGCACTTGGAGTGAGCATACGATTGACACAACACATCAATCACGTGGGCATGAAGTTGCGATTGGAACTGATGAAGCGAGTAATGTTCACGCCCTTTGGGTGGCAACAGATGATTTGCCATACTATTCATTCTCCTCTGACCAAGGTGATACTTGGAGCACTCCCTTGATGGTCGCACCGCCAGGTGTGAACTATACTGGATTCCCAACGATAGCTGGTGGGGCGGATGGAAGAGTTGTGTTTGGCTACATTGGTGAGTCAAATCATTCAGAGTGGTCTGGGTACATGGGTATAATCACAGATGCTTATGCTGAGAATCCACTGATTACAACGGTAGCCGTCAATGTGAAATCGGATTATCTTGATGAGACAGAAGATTGTGGTTCTGTGAGGTGTGGCGGCTTTGGGGATTTCATTGATGTTGTGATAGATATTGAAGGCAGGCCTTGGATTGCATTATCACATAATATCTACAATACTGAAGCGATTATTGGCACACTGGTTACTGGTCCATCGTTAAGAGGTCCTTTAGAGCCACTTGCTGAGATCCCAATTGGTGGGCTAGATACTCTCAAGATGTAATGAGGAGGGATGAATATGGGATTTGAGATATTAATCGCACTAATACTAATTTTGATGACTGCATTCATGTTTGCCCCACTCGGGCTAGGTGGGGGGGTACTCTATGTGCCAATTTTTCTATTCCTGCTTGGATGGGATATTCATCTCTCCTTGGTTGCTTCATTGATACTCGTTTGGATGGTGTCTCTAGGTAGTAAAGCAGCCCATTCAAAAGGTGGTTATACTGTGGCTAGTGTGGGGAAAAAGGGCACAAATGCTGCTTTAATTGGTGCGGTATTTGGCACAATTCTAGCAGCCATTTTCATCAATCAAATGGGAGATATGTCTATTAAAATCACAGCAACATTTCTTCTGATGTGGGTCTTATATTCAACTGTAAAGAAATTGACCTCTGAACTGAATGACCATGGAGATGGCGATTATCAACCGCCGGAAGTTGAAGGGAAAGTCTTGAACAACTACCGCGCCGGTTGTTTTTGTGGTGGGGCAGCATCAGGATTACTAGGTATTGGAGGCGGTGCAATATTCGTAACACTTCACCGCTCAGTACTGAAGTATAAGCAACATCAAGCAGCAGGCACATCCTACATTATTGAGAGTTGGATGGTGCCAGTGGGCATCTTGACCCATCTTGTAATTGACCGGTCGGGAACTGCATTAATCGAAACGCTTGGATTGTATCTCATTTTAATTTGTATATTAGTGGCTGGCACTGCTTGGGTAGGTGCAAAGGTTGCAATCAAGATGCTTCCTCAGCGAGTTCTTACTTATCCGTTTATTATTGCAGTTTTTGTGAGCCTAGTAAGATATCTAATAGACATCAAAGACATGATTTTACTCGGTTGAATTTAAAATTTGGCCATCTTCTGATTGAATTGGTTCTTTTCCCCATTCGATGTTATGCCAACCAATTTCATGTAAATAGTAAAACACCATCTTAAGTGGGAATTCTATAATAATGAATTTTCCTGCTGTTTCTACTTCACCTGTTAGGAACCAAGTTACTATCGCACCGGTTAAAGTTGCAATGATTCTCCAAACAAATGTTTTAGCAAATAATCTGCGTTGTGTGTGCATGTGCATGACTGTACGTATATCATCTGACATATGTCATTGTCGCTTTCCTTTTTTTGCAAAACGGGTATCAAATAGACTCTATTAGGACAGCAATTCCTTGGCCGCCACCTATACATGCTGTAGCGATTCCAAATTTGCCACCTCTTCGCTTTAATTCAAGTGCAAGGGTGAGGACAAGGCGGGTTCCAGTTGCTGCAAGGGGATGGCCAAGTCCAACTGCTCCTCCATTCACATTGACTTTGTCAATATCAATTCCTAGATCTTTGATGCAGGCAACAGCTTGCCCAGCAAAAGCCTCGTTGATTTCCCAGAGGTCAATGTCTTCAACAGTCATGCCTGCTTTTTCCAAAGCCTTGCGACTACTAGGTACGGGGCCATAGGCCATGATTGCTGGCTCCAAACCGACAATCCCCCACGATACGATACGAGCCAAAGGTTGGTCTCCATCTGATTTAGCACGGCTGGCTGACTTGATGACCACAGCAGCCGCACCATCAACAACACCAGATGCATTTCCGGCTGTAACTAGAGAGTCTGGACCGAAGTGTGTTCTAAGTCCTGATAGTGTCTCAACAGTCGTACCTAGGACGACATGGTCTTCATCAGATGCTCCAACCATACCATTTGACGTTTCAACTTCAACAATCTCATCAGCCCAAACGCCTTCTTTCACACTCTTTTCAGTACGCTGATGGCTGAGTGCAGCGAACTCATCAACTTCACTGCGTTGAACACCTTTTCGAGAGCACAACTCATCACTAGTTTGAGCCATG
>DUDF01000083.1:522-3315 GCA_012959435.1 Candidatus Poseidoniales archaeon | reverse complement strand
CTATTCATCTTGGCACGGTGTGAAAATGCATTTTGGCTATCTTGTGGAGTCCCAGTAGCCCAAGATTGGAGTGCTGCTGCTTGTAGAGCCCTACCATACGAGTACGAAAGTTGCCACGGTGGGTTATCTTCCATTGAATTCATCAAATTGAGATGAGCGGTTGCATCTTCATCAGATTGTCCACCAGACAAGAACACTATGCCGGGTAGATTTTGAGGAACATTCTCCCTTAGGCACTTGAGAGTAAACTGAGCTACTTCTTCTCTAGAGATTTGCTCAGAACAATCATTTCCAGCGATTATCATGTTTGGTTTCAAAAGGGCCCCAGGGATGTGTACCCCTTGGTCTTTACAAGCCGCAAAGGTTGCAGCGAGTATTTCTGAAGTAACAGAATAACAACGAGCGGCATTATGACTGCCTTCCATCAAAACTTCTGGCTCAATAATTGGTACTAAACCCTGCTCTTGGCATATTGCTGAATATCGGGCTAATGCATGTGCATTTGCGCTGATGCAAGCTTGTGAAGGAATTCCATCGCCAATCGTAATAACGGCGCGCCATTTTGCAAATCGTGCACCCATGTTGAAATATTCCTCACATCGAGATCGCAATCCATCTAATCCTTCGGTGATTTTTTCACCATTGTGATTTGCCAAAAGATAAGCGCCTGTGTCTACTTTGATTCCGGGAAGAATGTCTTTTGCTAACAAATAATCAGGTATTGATATCCCATCATCCATCATCTGCCTGATTGTTTCATCATAGAGAATTACACCACTTACTGCTGATTCACAGCCTGGTGCCGCGAACAAGTTTGCTCGGTAAGAGCGGCGTGCCTCTTCACTTGGCTCCACCCCAACTCCTTGAAGTCGGCTACTCATTGTACCCGTACTTTCATCTGCAGCTAGAATCCCTCGCCCAGGAGAGACCAATTTATTCGCATTTGCTTCAAGCATTGTTTTGTCCATGCGCACCACTTATCGGGCACGAGACGGCTTGGTATTTTCAAGTCATCGCTGTAAGTTAATAGGCAATATTAGTGGCATCATCACGTAAAATAATTGCACAAGCATCAAAGAATCGTTAACCAATTTATTTAACTACATAATGGCACTCAAAAAAAACAAGTCATGGCTAGAATGCGTAGTTAATGTGCTGAAGACAAGTAAAATAATTGAACTTGTAAAAGGAGGGCAAACGATGGTTGAAAGTAACTTGACATGCCCCGAATGTAGCCATATTCAATCAATTGAAATGCCGACTGATTACTGCTTATTCTTTCATCAGTGTAATAATTGTAAAATTACTTTAAAACCCAAAAAAGGTGACTGCTGTGTGTTTTGCAGTTATGGAGATAAGTTATGTCCACCAAAAGGTGGTTGCTAGTAACTCATTGAGGATACTCTGTACTGATGTAGCGTCTTACCCCACTTGCCACATCAATTACTTCTGAGTGTACAGCTACCCGGCCACCTAGGTCTTCTACTCCTGGGAGATAACCTGAGCACACGCCACTGGCAACGAATAATGCGTCTGAACTCGAGCACAAATCATCCCTACCCCATAGCCGATAAACATCATCTCCAAGCATCTCCTTTGCTCGACGCTCGTGGTCTTCATTTGTAGTTACGAGACGCCCTTCAAAATGACCACCTAAACCCCTCAATGCTGTTGCTGTTATCACGCCTTCAGGAGCCGCGCCTATCCCCATCAGAAGATCAATATCACTTTCTGGGTTTGCGGCATCAAGAGCTGCGGCAACGTCCCCATCACCAATGAGGGGGACTGAGACACCGAAATCTCTCAATTCTTTAATCAAGTCAATGTGACGGTCTCGGTCCATTACAACGATTTTTAGGTCTGTAATTTCTTTGTCCAAGGCCGATGCGGCGGCTTCTACATTGTATGCAACATCCGCTTCAAGTGAAATTTCACCAACAACTTCTGAAGGACCTGCTAGTTTGTCCATATAACAATCAGGCGCATGTAAAAGGGAACCACGCGGAGCGGCGGCAAGCACCGCTATTGCATTAGGCAAATCCTTGGCAACATGATTTGTACACTCAAGAGGGTCTACTGCGATGTCAACCTGTAAGGCTCCTTCCTCACCCTGCATTGAACCAAGTGGTTCACCAATCCACAACATGGGTGCGTCATCTCTCTCACCTTCTCCAATAGCCACTCGGCCATCAAATGGTACCGAGTCAAAGACACTACGCATCGCTTCCACAGCAGCCCCATCAGCCAATTTGCCATCACCGTGACCGCGCCATTTTGCTGCTGCTATTGCCGCAGCCTCAGTTGCTTTCACGAAGTAAGATGTCAAATCACTAGTCTTCGCCATGCTTGCGGGAGGACCTATCGGTTCTCAATGTGGCGGTCACGAACCCTTCTTCTTTTCAAGAACTTGAATAGACTCAATTTGAGTTTCGGGATATTGTCCTTGGTCATCCTTTTCTAGTGACTTCACCATATCCCACGCGCATAGAAGGCCTGCTGAAACACCAACAATTGCTTCCATCTCAACACCGGTTTTCCAATGAGCAGAAACAGATAATGTGCAACGAAGGGAATCTTCTTCCCAATCCCAAGACACATTACAACCTTCAATGGGTATAACATGACAATGAGGAATGATTCTCGGGGTGTCCTTTACAGCTTGAATTGCAGCAACAGTAGATGCTTCCAAAACATCACCTTTGGCAATTAGTCCATTCCTAATTGCATCTGCTGAATCGGAGGATAGCCGCAGTAATCCTGTAGCAACCGCGCTTCTCTCAACAATTGGTTTGT
>DUDF01000083.1:0-449 GCA_012959435.1 Candidatus Poseidoniales archaeon | reverse complement strand
GCCATCAGCCCTAACTTCTTTTTTCCACAAGGGGGCTTGGGATTTCAGTTCATCTATCAACCAACTACAGGCCTCAAAACCCTCAGCCCTATGTGGGCTTGCAACATGAATCGCGACAATAGGCTCACTTGGTCCCACACTTCCAGTCCGGTGAGCCATTGAAACCGATGAAACACCAAACTTAGACAGAGCTTGATGCCCTAGGCTTGAGAGCACTTGTGGTAATTTTTCTTCCCACGCGTCAAATTCTAGCCTTTTTATTTGCACCCCATCATCTTCCCCTCTTGTAATACCGAGAAAGGATACAATGCTTCCACAACCATCCAGATGAAGTTTTTCTCTGACTGCAGTTGAATCAAGAGATTCTGCCGCAGCAACTACGATGACTCTCTCATCTACAGTCATTTGATTTTACTGGAAAAGCACCCCCGCATTAAACCGCCGATGGC
>DUDF01000082.1 GCA_012959435.1 Candidatus Poseidoniales archaeon | reverse complement strand
TTTGGAAATTTTTTCAGCCACATTGAGTTTGAGATGAATACCACCTGTGACATCAATATCTGATCGATGTTCCCCTTCAAATTGTTTGTTTTGTGTCCATAGTGGTATTAGTTCTGAACTAGGCTCAGAAGGTGGTAAGGACATAACCCCTGGGGCTCCTCCCATGGCAAATATCATGTGGGTTGCATCAAGTTCAGTTGCTAGTCTATAGCAAATATCATCACCGCTTAGAATACCAAATTCTTTCTCTCCTTGGCAATCAACAACATCGCCATATGTGATGTGGACTAAGTTTTCTTCAAGGTTGAAACGTTGTAAATCTCCTGAAAAGTTTTGACCGGTTCCCATTGCCCATTCATGTGGTGAATGTGAAACCGTTGAAATACCTAGTTTATTGAGTTCCCCAGAAACTAGTTGATTTAGATTTAACATATCTTGCCTAACTGATTCAATAGCTTCATCTTGAGTAGTTAAGCCATCTTCTGTGGGTAACCCTACATTGGTTCTTCCTTCATGGAGTTTCCAAGATTTTGCCTTTAGGTGGCCAAAACTACCTGCGCCATGAACAATAATTACCTGTCTATCCATCTTAACTAGATGTTGCACTGATTTAGCAAGAGCATGAATGATGTCAATTTTCGGACTGCATAATTGATCCTTAATGGTGATTAGACCCCCACCAAATTTGATGACAATGGGTCCTTGCATGGTTACTCCGAAAGGGCCCTCAATGAAGTCAATTGCTATTGTTGGTAGTTGCTATTGAGCCGCCGTGTTGATTAGGGGAGATATACTGCGGAGAGCAATGACTCAGGATGCAACAGTAGACCAACTGCAAAGATATCTGCAAGAACAGTTGGTTGAAGCCGAAGACATCTCTAATGTGGAACAACGTAAACAACGAATTTTAAAACTAGAAACTGCATTATTTGAGGCCATTGAATTCATCAAGTCTGTTGAAGATAGAGAGACTATTGAATCAGTGATTTTTGAAGAATCAGCCCCAGTCAGGCTAATTTCCTCATCAAATAATGATGATGATGATGGTCACACTATGGCGAACTCGGAGAGTTGTCCTAAGTGCGACGAACCACAAAGTAGTGAATTTAGTTTCTGTCAAGTATGTGGATACCAAAGAAAGTAATCACTCTTCTTCGCCCCATTCCTCAAGCATGAGTGAGTATTCAGTATTATCATAAGGTACCTGAGTGCAGAATTGTGCATCGACCATTTCAGTTAGGTAAACGGTAGTTCCAGCATGGAAAACTGTATTTCCTGCTGCTTGCATCTGAATGATGTCAATTTCTATGATTGCTGGGTGGAAATGGTGAACCGCACCAGCATTTGCAGCATTCGTTATAGTTTTAGAAAGGTGCACCCATTTTCTTCCACCTGGATGAATCCCGCCTTCTAGATGAATTTCTAATTCATCCCTTGAAACTGGGTAATACAACAATTCAGGAATATTGTCTGTTGGCAAGTCGAGTTCTATTTCCACGGTGTGTGCATAAGTAGCCCTCACATTTCCTCCACGAATTTCGTAACGTCCCTTAGGATCGGTATCAACAATTGCTTGAATATGACGGTCTCTTAACCAGTGCTTACGCTTATCTTTTCGAGCAATTGCATTAGATAAGTCGCGAACACTAACCCATCCATTTATGTCCATTTCCAAATCAAATTTTTCTGGGAAATGGCGAAGGATTCCAGCCATTCTTCGGGCTATTTGGTCTCTTTCTCTTCCATTCATAACGAATTTCCCTTCGCTGTTACAGGCAGGGCAAAGTTCCCCTTCAAAGGTACCGTGTAGTTCACACTCTCGTAGCATCAAGCGGGCCGACTCGCGCCCTATTGATAACCGCGCCGGTTTGGGCAACTCTTGTTGTAGTGGTGTTAATCTAACTATGAGACGCAACGCATATCACCGATGGGGTTTCACAAGGTTTCGATGGCATTCCGAAAGAAGCCCGTCAAGGGGACCAAGGGCTTAGGTGAAGCTAAGGAAAATTTGACAACAGTAGAGGATGGAGAGTGTCCTCGTTGCGGGGGTGCTAGTTGTGGTTCATCTATTCCCGGTTATCTATCCTGTGACCGTTGCCAATATGAATGGGCTGACCCAAATAGTAAATCATCTGGGAAGAAACGACACCATGAATCAGTGAGGACTGAGTCCAAATTAATTGAGGAATTTAAGCAAGAAATGGAATCTGGCACAGGGTTATCTAGGGTTTTAGGAATTGAGGAAAATTTGACACGGGAACAAGAACAAGGCTTAACGCGTTTACAAGATAAATGGATTGAAGGAATGCATGGCCATTTCAATGCCGCAGAGGAAGAAAGGAAACCTTTGATTGTTAGTTTCGATGAAGATGATAACATCCTAGATACAGAGGTGGGGAAATTAACTCTGATGAGCAACGATTTTGATGGTGGAGAAGAAGTTAGAATTGAGTATCCTGGGAAAGGGACTGAATTTTACTTACTTAACGAAGATTCAACAAACGGTTGGAGGCGTGGAAGGACAATAGAAGATACTGCTCGTAACATCGCTTCTGTCATCAACAAATCCAGTAAATTTGTTTTCGCCAATAATGAGGGAAATGTGGTTACATTTGAATTAAGAGATAACACCCTAAATTCTTCTTCATTGGTTCTTTATATTGACGACCCTGGTGGTAAAGACATAATTGCTGAAAAAGATGGAGTTGTACTTGACCCCACAGCTGTCGGGATTGAATCAGATTACCAAACTGCTGTTGAATTAGTACTTTCAGACGGTGTAATAACACCAAGTGAAGATCAACTTCTTTGGGCAATGAGGCAACATCTAGGGATTACAGAAGAGAGGCACATCGAGATTGTCATCACAATATTCGGTGAGGGTGTAACCAAAGAATGTACAGGTTGTGGCCAAGGTGCTCCTCTCTATACTCAACACAATGCTTGGTATTGTGATGGCTGTGAGATGTGGCTATAAATCACCACCCTTTGCAAACCATTGTTAGGGACTATTGATATACCGTCTCCTGCGGAGCAGGGATAACGGTAGATACAATGGCGAAGGATACTCTTTACATCGGTGTTGACTTAGGTACGTTTAGGTCGGTCATGGTTTCGAATGATAAACACGAAGAACAAGTTCTAACGGTGATAGGAACCCCAAAGGATTCTATTGCAAAAAACTTCCTTCGTAGAGATGTTCTATTTGGAGAAGAGGCTTTGAAAAATAGACTAGCGTTGAACCTTTTCCGCCCTCTTGAACATGGGGTAATCAAGGACACACCAGAAGATAAGAAATTCATTGGCCACTTCATTAACCATTTGATG
>DUDF01000081.1:2668-3467 GCA_012959435.1 Candidatus Poseidoniales archaeon | reverse complement strand
TGTTGGGTATGCCTTGACATTCTTCCAACTAGTGGTTGGCAAGCTTGTCCAAAATGTGGAGCACGCTATCATTTAGGAGATTCTAAATGTGGAATATCCAAACTCTCAAATTGCCGGAATTGTGAAGGGAATGTGTCTGAATTCGTGAAGGTGTGATGAGAAATGGTAACCGATGCACCTGAAATTCAGAATAGCCGCATATTCATCAAGGAGGGGTGGGCTTCGCCCACCATGCGTACGAGCCGTTGCACCTCTCGTTACGTGGCAATATTGTTCACTTCACTGATGTTCATCTCTGTTCTGCCAACGGTTTCAGCGAGTATTGGGGTGTCTGTTTCATCAAGTCCAATGGCACTGACAGTTAACCCTGGAGAAAATGGTTCTTACACCATTACTGTCTCTAACACAGGTGATGAGGATATGGCTGTTTCACTCACTACTACCCAAGCACAGGATTGCACAGGATATACTTCAACAATTGAACAGATTCCAGGTCAGATATCAGGTGGTGGTTCTGAAACAGCTACTCTTACTGTGGCTCTAACACAAAATGCTGAGGATAGCTGTGAGACTACGGTAACAGCAACAGGCACGGCTCCGCTGAACGCGCCAGAAAGTGGTGATGTAATTGTTACTACAACTGCAGGTGATGGTTCGGGCGGGGCGATTACTGGTGTTGATTTGAGCGCAGCAAATCCAGATCGCACATTCAACGGAAATAACCCAGTAACATGGACGGTAAATGTAGAGAACACTGGCCAAACAAATGAGACAATCCAACTATCTTTTGAGAGTAACT
>DUDF01000081.1:0-2611 GCA_012959435.1 Candidatus Poseidoniales archaeon | reverse complement strand
GTCAATTGACAGTGGTGAGAGTGAGGTTGTTACTGTAGAAGTCACAGTCCCAGAAGGAACCGAGGCCGGAAGCCACTGTTTCTATCTCAAGGGTGTGGTTACCACACCAGCAACTCCAGAGCAGTCGTCTGATTTCATCAAATTATTCCTAGAGGTTCCAGAGATGAAAGAGTGTAGTGCGTCGTTATCTGTTACTAGCGTCTCAATTGATCCTGATGAAACCAAGAGTTATTCAGTCACTTTCTACAATGATGGAAATACCGATTGGACAATTGGTTTCTCTGTGAACAGTCAGAAGACTTGGCTAACTGTAAATGGTGGTTCAACTCAATTGCTGCCTTATAATAATGGTAATGGGCAGTCAACTTTCCAGTTTGATGTAACTCCAGATGATTCACTTCCATCTGGAAGCATAGTAGATTTCAACATAATGGGACTCGATGGCTCTTCACAGAAATGCAGTGCATTATTCCAAGTAGAATTGGGTCAATCTCGTGGCGGAAATATACAGTTAGAATCCTCAAGAATCGACAATATTGAACCGGGGGCAACTCGTT
This sequence comes from Candidatus Poseidoniales archaeon, assembly GCA_012959435.1. Classification (GTDB taxonomy): domain Archaea; phylum Thermoplasmatota; class Poseidoniia; order Poseidoniales; family Thalassarchaeaceae; genus MGIIb-Q1. Next base: position 2,054 of record DUDF01000081.1, on the reverse strand, counting down.
CAGTGGTGGTTACTGCATACAACCTTGGTAATGGGCAAGAGACATTCACCATTGGTGTGGGTATCCAAGCAGGATGGGTGGCCCAACTTGATTCAAGTGCCATCTCTCTAGAAGGGCGACATTCCTCTGGCTCAAACGGAGGTGTTTTGCTTGATATTACAGCACCTGAAGATGCTTTGGCAACTGATGAACTGACTTTTGATGTAACTCTAATCGCGTCGGATGGCTCACCTTATGCAACAGATATTCTCACAGTCACAGTAGCGGCACACCGCTCAATGAGTGCTGAGATGCCAGCCACTGAACAATTTGGAAAGACTGACGAAACCTCTCGTTTCCCAGTCACTATTACTAACACAGGAAATATTCAGGATTCATTCTCGCTAAATGTTTGCGACCAGCCCCCATCATCAAATCCTAATCTTTGTGATACGCCAAATTGGCCCGGTCGATTTTCAGATTCATTGGGTTCAGAAATCACCAGTCTCTCATTATCAGCAGGGGCCTCAGTAACAGTATTCGCAGAAATTACTGTTATCGGCGAGGATGAGTTTGAATCTGAAAATTTCCAAATCCGGATTAAAAATGTAAATGATGGCACAGTACAAGAGAGATTTGAACTGAGAGTGATTGTTTCAAACCACATCTATCGCATGGGCGTGGCACTACAGTCGCCTGGAGAAATCCCCGACATGCAACAGGTTGAATTGCCTCCACTTGGTGAGGTGGAAGTCTGGGTAATTGTCACTAATGTGGGTTCATCTTCTTACACTGAAGAGGCGATTATTTCAGTAACTGGAATGGATTCTGAAACCTCTATTGATGTATACTATGACAACGGAACCGTTGTAAATGGCAACATAGAGTTGGAGAAGGATGAATCTGTTCTTTTGCGCCTTGTCATCAAAGTAGAAGATGGCGTTGCAAATGGTGTTACAGGATTGATTAAAGTTTCAGCATCTTCAAGCCGCAACGCTGCCGATTTGTCAACTGTCAAAATTTCGCTTTCAATTAGGACTAATCATGAGATTGCCTTTGAGGTTGATGGAGATGTTGCTTCATCGATAGTTTATGGTGAAATTGCTCGAATTTCAGTCAACATCACTAATGGTGGAAATGTAGAGGAAACTATCCGTTTACTGAGTAGTAATCCTGTACGAGGATGGGCTATTGAAATCACCGAAGAAGAGATTATGCTTGAGCCAGGTGAAACCAAGGCTGTAGAGGTGATTGTTAAGCCTCCAACTAATCTCATGCAACCCGATACATTTGAGTTTACATTGACTGCAGAACCAGCATCTTCCCCTGTATCCGCTCAGCCAATTGACCTCTCTGTTACAGCCTCTCCACCAACCGGATTATTCGGTAGCGGCGGCAACTTCCAAGTGATTGGTCTAGCATTCCTTGGATTGTTGGTTGTTGGCGCAATTATATCGTCAATCCGGGCCCGTAGAATTGAATAATTCAGTGGAATAATTGCTCATTTTAGCCCTGAGAGACCGATGTTACTTGGCAGTATAATAGAATTATACAGCCCATCATATTCTTTGATTTTACTTGGTTAAAGCCCCTACGGGGCTCTCCGAACTTTGGTTATGCTTATGGGGTCCATGCAAGTCGGAAAATCAACGAACAGTGGTTCGAGGGTGTGTGAAATAGTTGGTAGTTGAAAGTGTACCCGGTGCTTACCTTGGACTTGCGATAATGACGATAGTTGGTTTCGGTTTTCCATTTGGAGCATTCTTGACTTCAAGATTTCTTCGTCCAACACCTGATCCAAGCAATCCAAACAAACTAAGTTCAATTCTTTTAGATGGACTTGAATCAGACCATACACTGTATTCTCGAGGTGACTCAACTTACGAGTGTGGTGCGAATCCAATTGGTGATGCAATGATAGATTTCCATTTCCAGTATTACTGGTATGCAATCATTTTCTTAGTGTTTGATATTGCTTTTATGTTCTTAGCATTTGGTGGATTATTATCCATCAATGCACAGCCAAATGCACCTGACACAATTGAGTTGGCACTGGGAGGTTTAGTCACCGTCGG
>DUDF01000080.1 GCA_012959435.1 Candidatus Poseidoniales archaeon | reverse complement strand
TACTATTAGTTTTTTGAAATGTGGTACAGTGATAATACCAGTTCGATCATTTCTCTCGGGGCGGGATAAAAGGCTCTGTAATGTTTCCATGTGATTGTGAAAGGCGCCGTTGACCTTTATGTTATCCTTCTGTCATTAGGTGTCTGTATCTAACTGTTTCAAACGGGGGCCCCCTTCCGAATGCGGGCGTTGTATAGGCTACCCATTCATTCGGTCTCATCAGTGTATTCAGTGATACGAATCCCCAGATTCCCTCGCCGCGCTTTGCGCTGCATAATCCGGTCCATTTTCTGATGAAAGACCGCTTCTAAATCAACTTCCATCGCCAATGCATTGCCAAGAGTCAGAATAAACACATCTGCCAACTCTTCAGCAGCCTCTTCAGCAGGCTTTCTCTTTGTTATCGCAGCTGATAATTCACCCAACTCTTCAATCATAAGAGCGAGTCGATACCCCATATCGTGACCATTATTTTCTGGGCTGGCAAAATCGTGTTTAGCATGGAATTTAGCAACCCTGCACATCATCGTCTCCCATGAACCATCAGGTAAACCTGTTTCATCCAACCCTTCCTGATTTGGGTGTGCCATCCACTCATTCACGTCACGTGCGCGCTCGCTCATACCCAACCCTTCCCGTGGTAGGGTGAAAATCATTCGTGCGCGATAAGAGCGGTCAGACATTGCCAAATTATGCCACGCATGTCGGCTGCTTTAGCCTCAACAGAGTCGTGGTCTATGGCAGCATTAGAATCGCCTGGAGTCTTTCCAGCGGCCCAGTTACTTGAGGCAATTAGCCCAACATGAGGGATACTAGTTTCAGCAATCAATCTAGCCTCTGGAGATATTGTCATACTTGCTGCAGTAGCACCCAAGCGTGCGAACGCCTCAATTTCTGCTGGGGTCTCAAACTGTGGACCATTCACGTGTGAAACCACATGGTCAAGGGTAAGTTCCTCATCACTTTGAGCACTAAGAACTGGTCGTAAAAGGTCACGGAGGTTGCTTGGATAGTGGTGTGTCATGTCAGCGTGGTGCGCATCTTCTTCTGAGAAAGTCACAGGCATACTCACGAAATCTAGAGTGTGTTCAGCCATCCCAACAATACCAGGAGGGAAATGTGGGTCAATCGCTCCCACTGACTGGATTGAAACGATAACATCTGGATTACAGGCTTGCGCCGCCTTAACATTCGCGTGATAATTAATCAAGTGAGGCGGTGTTGTTTTGCCATCTCCATGATGACGGTGAACGATGAAAATCTTAACTTCGCTCAACTCTGATGACCCGTTGAGAGAAATTACCTCAAGAGGGACGTCGCCGTAATCAGTTTGTGCTGTGAGTGAATCCGTTGCTGATATTGAATATCCTGAGTTACCTAAGTCTGCATCAGCAACTAGTTGCTTCATGCCAGTACCGCCGATGACGGCGATACGTTTCATTCAGCATCACCTCACTCGCTAAGTCTTGCAATTAGGTCTGCTTTCTTTCCGCCAACAGGCTTTCCTGCTGCCTTGAGGAGTTCTTTGAGTTCTGCTACCTTTAGAGATGAAAGGTCCACATCACTAGCAGCGTCATCGGAATCATCGCTTGAGTCATCTGCCTCAGATTCATCCTCTGAATCTTCGGAATCATCTGCTGACTCATCGCCATCATCTTCTTCCTCTGACATTGCCTTTTCAAGAGCCGCTTCCTTCTTTGCTGCTTTTTCAGCATTAGCGCGCTTTTCCTCTTCGTGAATCTCATCAAGGGTTAGTCCTTCTTCAGCAACTACTCCAGATTGTACCAACTGTACTTTGCGGATCATTACTGTACGAGTTGGTTGAATAGTCTTGATTGCATCAACAAGTGATGTCTCAGTGGCCCCACTAAGAAGTGCATTCTGAACTTCTAACCAAGTAGAACGAGCAGTAAACTGAAGCAAAGTGTCTCGCATCAATTTTCGCATCTGACTTTTCTGACTTGTCTTGATGCGGTTGGCTGCAACTACAACTGGCTTTACTCGAATGTAATATCCATCAGCAGTTACGCAATCCACTACATCATCCACCTTTCCACTCATTCTGCGGATTTGACGGCGGACGTAATCACTCTGTAACGCATGTCCAATATACTCGGTTAGAGCATCTTCACCACGAGTGTCAACAACACGGAATCTGAGCTTGACGTGCATCTTTGAAAAGTCGCCATCAACTTCATTCTGGGTAGTCTCATAGATTCTACCCATCAAATGTTCTGGGGTTTCCCCAAGTGTTTCTCCAATGACCTTGAATTGCCAGGGCTGTCGAGGTGCTCGGATGGTGAACCATCGCTTTGACTTCCACTTATCTCTCTGTTTTCTCGCTGCTGCGCGTGCTTTTGCTCCTTTTGCGGCCATTATCAAACACCTGTGGTCTTACGGGGGCTACCCCATTAGCGTCCCGCCGACTTACCCTCACTATTTCAACAGGCCGGCTTACCCGAAAGGTGGGGAAATATGAATCCATTCGGTAGATGGACTCGTTCCTGATAAAAATCGTTGTTATCGGCTTTCAACTCATATTTGCAAAATGGGCCGGCATTGTCATTTATCCTATCGCGCCGGCCCAACACAATGGTACTTCCCATCCACCGCCTTGAGTGGACTGTTCACGCATCTGGTGTCAGTGATATCGATATGATTGCAGACTCCTTATCTTGGCTAATTGGTGATGAGGAATTCGTTGAAGTAGAAAAAACCCAATCATACCACAATACGCCAATGTACATCATTCACGCAGAGGCGCAAAAAAAATCTGAGGCCCGCCGAGCCCTACCACGTTTAGGAAAAACATTGCTTAATGAACTCTCAAAAAGCATTGAAGATAGAATTGATGACGAAAACTGGCTACATCTGAGACTAAAGTTAGACGACCTTGTATGTGGGAAGCCAACTCTTACTAGCCCGCATGACCCATGTGAGAGTGTGAAAGGAAGGATGAAACTTGAGGTTTATCCAGGTGATATTGTAGAGGAAGTGGCACTCCGTTTGTTGACTGAAGCAATTGAAATTGCGACTCGAAAAGATCTGCCTGAAATTCCAAACTCTGATGTTGTAAATGATTAACTTCATAGAAGAGTGGCCTGCACCAAAGGTTGAGAGGAATTACGATGACTCACGTAGTAACCACCGCATGTGTTGACGCGAAGTACCAAGAATGTGTGGCAGTTTGCCCTGTTGAAGCATTTAGAGAAGCAGATACTTACCTTGTAATCGACGCTGATGAGTGCATTGATTGTGGTGCTTGTATCCCAGAATGTCCGGTTGAAGCAATTTTTGCTGACACCGATGTTCCTGCTGAAGAAGAGGCGTGGATTGACCGCAACGAAAACGAAGCGCTTGATTTGCCAATCGCTGAAGGCGATTCACCAGTGCTTGCATAAGTTCTGGTTACGATTGGGGTTTAGACTCACAAGGTCTAGATAAGCTAATTCTCACATAAGTAAACTGAAATAGAACTGTTCTATACCGAAATC
>DUDF01000079.1 GCA_012959435.1 Candidatus Poseidoniales archaeon | reverse complement strand
GTGTAAATCTATTGATTCAGCCCCATAAACCATTGTTGCAACCCGTAACATTTTCTCAACAATACCCATTTTTTTATCAAATAACGCTTCAAATGGTCGGCCATTTGCTAAGTGGTCTTGACAAGCTTCTGATACCGCATGAGCGAGGTCAATTCCCCCCGCTCCGCCTCGTTGATGACCATCAAAAATGACTGCGTCATCCGCACCACATTCGTGTGCACATTTCATTAATTCTTGAACCTCCGCTTCTGAATCTGTTGAGAAGCGATTTACAGAGACTACGACCGGCACCAAGAATCGCTTCATATTCTTAATATGCCGCGATAGGTTTGTCATCGCCCCCTTAGAAACTGCATCCACATTTTCTTTTGCCAATTCTTCTTTTGATGGACGTTGGCCTCCTGATGAAGAGAAACCACCGCCATGTAACTTCATGCTGCGCACTGTGACATTGACGACTATGCAATCGGGTGGGATACCGCTTGCAGCCGCTTTGATATGAATCGCCTTTTCTGCACCCATATCAGAACCAAATCCAGCCTCGGTAACAACGTAATCAGATACCGCTAGAGCAAGGTTGTCAGCAATCAAACTTGAGTTGCCATGAGCAATATTTGCGAATGGACCTGCATGGATAAAAGCAGGATCACCCTCTAAAGTTTGGACTAAATTTGGTAATAAGGCGTTGCGTAATAAGATTGACATCGGGCCTGCAGCGCCGATATCTTCGGCTTTTACAGGGTTACCATCACGATTTTGTCCAACTACAATTTCGCCAAGGCGCTTTCGTAAATCTACATAATCACTAGCCAACGCAAGAATTGCCATCACCTCACTAGCTGCTGTAATGTCAAATCTCTCCTCTCGGGCAAAACCATTCAGTGCACCTCCCAGACCAATCGCAGAATTCCTAAGTGACCTATCATTCATGTCTAGAACTCTTGGCCAAATAATTCTTGATGGGTCAATATCCAACTTATTTCCCTGATGTAGGTGGTTGTCAAGCATCGCTGAACAAAGATTGTGAGCCGAGGTTACTGCGTGAATATCTCCTGTGAAATGTAGGTTAATATCCTCCATTGGTAGGACCTGTGAGTATCCCCCGCCCGCTGCACCGCCTTTTATTCCAAAGACCGGCCCCATTGATGGTTCGCGGATAACACAAACAGCATTCTTCCCAATACGATTCAAACCTTGGTTAAGGCCGATGGTTGTAACAGTCTTACCTTCTCCAAACGGAGTAGGGTGGACACTTGTAACTAAAATTAGAACACCTTTGGGCTTATCACTACGATTCTTGAGGGCTTCCCACGATATCTTAGCCACGCTATTTCCTTGTGGGCAAAGGTCTTCTACGCCCAATCCTAGTTTCCATGCAACCTCTTCAATTGGAATAGGATTGGCGGCTAGGGCAATTTCGAGGTCGCTTGGCATGATGGCTCGTGTTGTCAATAAGTATTCAAGTCTTCATCATTTTGTAATTGAAACTATAATGTTTAGAAGGCTGATACAAGATTTCAGATTGCCTATTTAGAGCATTTTCCAAATCTGATAAATTCGTCAGATTTCAATAACATAGGTAATTGACGTTGAAGCGTGAGTCTTTTCACCAATTCCGGTTTGGGACTTCTAATGGCAAAGGGGCCCACTGTCTGCGCGGCTGTGGCTGGTAATCCTATCAGTCACTCATTGACACCATTTCTATTCAAAAAAGTTGCTCAACACTTGGAATCACATGGCCACACTATCACTTTTCACACATGTGAGAAAATACAGCACACTTCTTTGATTGATGCATTGGCGTGGGGTCATGCAAAGATCACTGCAATAGCCAAGGAAGATGAGGGGGCAGACCCCACAAAACGTGAAATTTGGCTATCTATCACAAGCCCGCTAAAACACCAACTTCCGATTGACTCTGGGACTGAATGGTCAATTGGTGAGCCAATGTTAGCATCGGTCAACCAAATGCGGCATGACGGACATGTATGGAAGGCAGCCAATACCGATGGTGCAGGTTTGTTGATGGTTGCCCGTGAATTTGGTTTTGATTTTAACTTCACAGATGACTTGGATCGCCCGCTACTATGCATGACAGGAGGTGGTTCAACCGCTCGTGCGTGCGCCGCTTCATGGACAGAGGCAGGAGGGAAAATATGGTGGAAGGAAGGTCGACGTAATCTTTCACCCCGAGGGCCGTGGAAAGATTCCATAGTTAACCCAAGAGATGTATGCGACCATATCGGCAGAAGACTTCACATTGATTTTGACCAACCAGCGGGTTCAACCCCAGAAATCAAAGGTGAGCGAATTGATGCTGGGTTAGACGCACCTGTTTTCCTCTCAGTCAGTTATTCAGATGGTGAATTTGAATCAGTTATCGAAAATGAGTGGGGCCTATTTTTGGATGGGAGATGGCTATTAGCAGCCCAACATCTTCAGGGCTGGGCACAACTTTACTACCCGTCAGCCACAGATGATTTACCAACACTTAGCGAGTTAATGGATATTCTTATTTCTGATTGAAACACAAACTAAACGGCGACTCATTCAAAGGGAATTGGGTTGAAGCAAATAGCAATGAAGAGGCATCAGGGTATGGCATCGGTGCTATCGGCACTTCTTGTATCAGCAATTTTGACGTCGATGATTATCACAGCAACTGCTGAATCTAATGAAGAATCAACAAATTTCACAGCACCTGTAAGCCCAGAGAGATTTTCATCTGGTTGGAAAGATTCCAGATATGTTGATTCTGAGAACGACGTGAAGGATATTCGCCTATACTACCCTTCTACCCAAGCGGGGGAAGATGAGCCTATTGATTGTGCTTGGGCACCTTACCCTTGGCTGGCATTCCATGCTGATGAAGGAGAAGGTTTTGATGACTATTCATGGTTGGGTGAAGGCTTAGCAAAAGCTGGATATTTCGTGGTCATCATAGGAGAAGAAAGAGCCGGGGATGAAGCCTATCAGGGAATTCTAGACCATGTACAATTGATTGAAACTATCGGATTCATCAATCTAACAGGAAATACAAATCGGGGGCCAGCAGGTGCGCAGGGCTGCATCGACATGGACCACTGGGGTGTTTCAGGACATGGTCGGGGTGCCGGATTAGCGATGGTTGTGAGCAGTTATTGGGGCTCGGTTTTCAGTTCAGGACAATACCAACCACCTAGGGCACTTTTTGGCGTCGGACTGGATATTGATGACATAGGGGAAAATATTCAGGCGATTGGCTTAGCAAATCCAGCCCATTCACTATTTCTGACTGGTACTGTAGATACAGTTGCGCCAATTGATGAACATATCAAACCACTACTACAGCAGTGGAATGGTGGCTGGCAACTGCTAGAGGTTGTAGGTGCCAACCACGTACAGTATGAGGATGACCAGTCATTCCTCGACAACTTGTTTGACGGTGATGCTACGATGACCGCGTCAGAACAACAACAACACGCAATTAACAAATTCACACCTTTCCTAGATTTAACCCTCAAGGGTGAGG
>DUDF01000078.1 GCA_012959435.1 Candidatus Poseidoniales archaeon | reverse complement strand
ACCCGCGGGAGTTCGAATCTCCCACGTCGCGCCATTATTGCATACTCAAAGATAGGTTAAATATTCTAAATTATTTAATCGAATATATCTTCGAGGTCATCTGCCATATCCTCAGCATCTAACATATCTTGTCGCAATTGGTGCTTTCTCTTATCGCGTTTAACTCGACGACGAACCCCTCGTGTCTGATTGATGATGACTGGTAACATTACGATGTTAAGAAGAAGAATTGCGAAAGCCATCATTGCACTGGTTCTAAAGACGCCAATACCCCAGTAATCTAACACTTCTCCAAACCATTCAACCCCGTATGGTGGGGGATCCTCTGGTGGAGGCGGGGGGATTAAATCGCTATTATGGTCCCAAAATTGATTGCCTACATCAACTGTCTCAATATTACCCTGTAATGGGGAATAATCAACATTGCCAACATCATCCATGGGCACTAGAATGTAATGGTAAATGTGTCCTTTCTCAATCCCATCTCTGAATCGGTCCTCCTTTTGGTGGAATGTCCCAACAGTCCCTGGTTCTCCCCAAATACCTGTCTCAATTGGTTCAATCCAAGTCAAATCAGAAGGTATTAGGTCAACCCTATACAATTGCCACGTGATATTATCCTCTTCACCAAACTCAGGCCATGTCCAAGAAATATCCACATGATGAATATTCTGGCCTGAACTATTATTGAAAGATACTACGTGGCCCATGTTCTCCACCTGAACATTAGGTGGAGCTGCATCTCCGCACTGCCATTCTACTGAATTTCCGTTCCATCCTACTGCACCTCCATGTGAATAATCCGGTACGCCTTGTCTATCAATTGCCATTACTAGATAAGAAACACAAACCCCATCTAAGAGGGGAGCAGGGTCATTCCAAAAAGTCCCATGTGGCTCAATATCAGACACTTCAGTTCCGATGACTGACTGAAACTGTGAGTTATTCTCAAATGGCCAAAAGAATGGGAATGACAATCTACGATAAACACGCCATCCACCAAAATACGGATTGTCAAGGTCACCTGTGGGCTCCCACTCAATCCGAAGTGAACCTCCTGGAAGTTGAATGGTGGTGAGATTTTCGAGACCTACATTCGCTGGAATTAAGTCCCCCGCGATTAAGAAAATCCCATTGGAAAAATCTGCATCATAAATATGTAGAGTGTCATTTTCAATATTGATTTCATACATTGAAGGGAATTCTAACGCACTGATTGCTGTTGTAGTCTTGGATTCCATTCTGAAGAGCTGAATTGACTCACGATCTAGACCATCGGGAATCATCCCTGTGAGTGAAATCCATGAATCTGTGAAAACTACACCAGGGTCTGTGACACCAGCTAAGGATGGATCAATATCAAAATCTATTATTCTCAACACCGAGAGCCCTTCATCTTGTACCATGCCATAAGTAAATCCAGAAGGTGGATATTCAGGTTCATTGAACACATAGTTGACTTGTTCGTCTAGTACCGATTCACCACCTATTACCCACGGTTCATAAACCATGGAAATTCTGTTCTGCACTCTAATATTCCTAATTCCAGTCTCTACTTGTCCTTGAGCATCTCTTGTGGTTAGTGTTACTAGCCATTCACCCATTGGTAAAGCCGAATTGATTATTTGCCCATAGCCGATGACTTCTTCATAATTCAAGCGCCAAGTGAAATTCATCGGCATGGCTGAATATTGACTAACTTGGCCAATGAATAAAATTGAATCCCCACTATCAAACCTCTCACCTTCTTGTGGATAACTGATAGTAGGATAAGCTGGCTTATGGCGACTACTAACTACAACTTCATACCAATTATCAGACGGGTTAATATCTAATTCATCAAGTCCTGCTGGGAATTCTGCGCGCAGAACTAAGTCTCCAATAACTGGCATTGAGAACACACATGATGCTGATTCTTCAGGTTCCATTACTACATCACAAGGATTTGGGCCATCCAGTAAAGTGCCATTCAAATCTAAAATACTCAGTGTGAATGATGTATTGATGAACATTGAGCCGATGTTACCTACACTTACTTTAATTGAATTATTACCAAGTGGATATAGTGTATTGTTGTTGCCACCTGACTCTACAATTTGACCAGAGCCCCTTGCAGGCTCAATACTTTCAATCCATACGTCAGTATCATCATTGACATATATCATCATTGTATCCATATTATTCCAATCATTCATGTCACCAAGTGATGAAATTAATCCAGCACGTAATAAAAATCGGCCTGTTGAAGGTGCAACTACATCTGGCAGAGCAGTAATCCAATGTTGGTCAGTCGCTGGTGGAGGAATGATTGTTTGCTGTGCGGTGGCCACAATTAACCTGCCAGCACCATAATCAATAGGAGAATATGTTACCTGCTGAGTGAAATGCCCTAAGCCAAGTTGTCCTTCTTGATTTCTTCCTGTGCAAGCGCTCATCTGATTCTGCAATATCACACAAGTGTGACTCCCTCCTAATTGAACAGATTCAACCGGACCAAGCAAATTGATTGAGATATTTTGTGAAGAAAAGTTTGAGATTATATCTCCTGTACCTAGTTGTCCTTCTTCATTAGAACCCCAACAATTCAAAGCGTCAAAATTAGTTATTACACAAGAGTGAGAATTGCCAAGTTCAATTGATGTTGCTGTTTGGTCATCTGATAATACTACAGAAACAGGGATATTTTCACTATCATAATCACCTAATCCAAGTTGTCCTTCATCGTTCAATCCCCAACATTTCAAATCATCATCATCAAGAATAGCGCAAGTGTGAGCAATCCCCGCAGAAATGGAAGTAGCAGTTCTTCCCTCCCCTAAATCAACCCACATAGGGGTGTTTACCCAAATATCAGGAAGCCCTAAACCAAGTTGACCGTGAAGATTCCATCCCCAACAACTTACTGAACCATTATCAATTATTGCACAGGTATGGCGGTAGCCGGTTGTAATTTGTGAGGCAGTGTGATTTTCAGTAAGGTTTACCCACAGCGGAGTATTTCGGCTTGTGAAATTCCCAAACCCAAGTTGGCCCTCAATATTCCTGCCCCAGCAATTCAACTCACCGTTATCCAAAATCACGCATGAGTGAGTGTCGCCACTTGCAATCGAGATAGCATCATTCCCGCCCAATGAAACACTTTTTGGCGAAGTTTGTAATACATTATTCCCAATACCAAGTTGTCCGTTATTGTTAGAACCCCAGCACTTTACAGATGAATCATCTAAAATGACACAAGAATGGTTTCCTCCTGCAGCAACACTTGTAGCAGTTCTCCCCTCTCCAAGAGAAAGCGTAACTGGACGGTATCGGCTCCCGGTATCCCCCAATCCCAATTGGCCGAAATTATTCTTGCCCCAACATTCTAAGGATCCTTCATCTAAGATTGCGCATGTGTGAAGGCCTCCAGAATAGATTGAATCTGCATATATTTTTTCATTGTATAATTCCCAACCAAAGGTTGCGTTGTTTCCTGCTTGCCATGAACGGCGATAAAATTCAGTGGTAATTGGATATGGGGTAGCACTGTTGTAAACTTCAGTTTCA
>DUDF01000077.1:1843-3573 GCA_012959435.1 Candidatus Poseidoniales archaeon | reverse complement strand
TTATGTGCGAGACCGAGAACTCCCTGTCGAGGTAGTCGAACTCTCCCCTGAGGTCGACCAGACATTCTGGGTGAACCTGATTGGTCGAGGATATCCAACACCAGTTCGGGAATTCAGATGGTGCACAGATCGAATGAAAATAAGACCACAACAGCGATTCATCGAAGAGAACGAGGAGACTTTTGGTAGCCCTCCAATAGTCCATTTCCTCTTGGGTACTCGTTACGACGAGAGTACCTCACGACAGAGAACGATGGAAGCACACACCCGTCGTGGTTCCGATATTCACTCACATGGCACAATGCCAACAGCTGGTGTCATTCGCCCTATCGAGGATTGGACGACTGACGACGTTTGGAACTATTTACTGAAAGAGGATTGGGCCGGTGGTGGCCAAAACCCATTTTACGAAATAAATCAGACCCTCGCAATACTCTACAAAGACGCAGCAGGAGGTGAATGCCCCGTAATTCACGACCCGACCAAGCAAACCTGCGCAGGTAGCAGATTCGGATGCTGGACTTGCACTGTCGTAGATGTAGACAGTTCTCTCAGAGAAATGATTGACTCTGGAAGAGAATCCTACAGTGTAGATAATTTGTCCTCATTAGCCGATTTCAGAGATCTCCTCAGGGACGAAAGAAACCTCCCAGAGAATCGAGTTCAAGGGAGAAATAGGCGAGGCCGAATTCTAGTTCAGAGGGATGGTTCGGTCGGAGTTGGTTCCTACACGATTGATTATCGAAAGAAATTACTCACCCGTCTCATTGAACTTCAAGAACGTGTGGGTGACACGCTAATCACCGATGAGGAAGTATCTCGAATTTACCAAATATGGGCCGAGGAACAAGCAGATTTAGCGTTGCTTCTTGAGCGAAAATTAGAGGCGGGTGAGTAGATGGAAATCGATGAAGAAGAGATAGTCAAACTCGCCTCGAAAATTGATTCAGGAGCGGCTGAATCTCTTGCACTTCTGTTTGTGCAAATGTTAGATGAAGAACATACGGCGAGGCACCAATCTCGACCTCGTTTAGTGAAACGATTTACAGAGATAATTGATGATGAACAAGGGGTGAACTGATGGTCACCTTCAATCGCCTCACTATGCGCAATTTCAAGAGATTTTCAGGCGAGCATCACATTTGCCTGAGCGGAGACGGGCGAGTAACCGTAGTCGCTGCAGAAAATGGTCTTGGTAAAACTACAATGATGGATGCCATTCATGTCGCACTCTATGGCAAACGTGGATTCCGGTATTTGTACCCCCAAAAGAACTTCAATCAGTGGATTGTAAACGCCCATAGCGTCGATGCTGATCAAAGTGGAAGCATCGTTCTAGCAATAGAAATGGAAGACCCTGTATTAGGTATCATCCGCCTCTCACGATCATATTGGATTCTCGATGCGACTAAGCACGACATCGAAGAAGAAGTAGGGATTACTGTTGCTGGTAAACCACTCGAAAAAGAATCTGGAGAGACTAGATCTGGCCTTGCAGAAAGATGGATTGAAGATTATCTTCCACATGCAGCGATGCGCCGTTTCCTTGTTGATGGCGAGCGACTAAGTCATCTTGATCCTAGACGAATAGATATCGAAATTGTACAGGGAATTGATGATGCGACAGGTATTGGACTTCTTCATCGACTCAAAAGACATCTTGATTCTGTAAAGAAACAGACTCTCAAAACACTTGCTCCAGAAGATCAGGAAAAGAGCGTATCCCATCT
>DUDF01000077.1:0-1833 GCA_012959435.1 Candidatus Poseidoniales archaeon | reverse complement strand
GAATCTGTAATTGAGGACCGAAAAGCAGCCCAGTTGGCATTAGATGATTGTGTTCAGAAGGTTGAAGCTGATGGACTTAGAATTATCGAAATTCAGAATGATATTGAAAGCCTGACTCAAGACGGGGGCAGTGAAAATGTCCAACTTCGAATGGATTATGCAATCTGCCAATCAAAAGTCACATCCTCTCGGCAATTTGTTCATGAACACTTGATGGAATCTCTACCATTCGTGGTGGCAGGATTACCAGATAATCTCTCGGAATGGATGATTGACGAGACGCTTGCAGCCCATCGTTCAACTAAGAGAGTTGACGAACATCGAACTTTCTTAGAATCTATTCTTGAAGAGAGTCAAGTTGGAAAAATTACTCGCGGTCGATTGGAACGTTCAAGTGAGCGAATTCTCGAATCCATGTCAATTTCATCTAGTGAAGACACTCTTTCGCACCTCCCACTTGAAGCCCTAGAGTCACTTATTCAACGGCATGCAGAACTTGGGATGGTAGACGCTAAGGACAGAGTTTCCACATGCGTATTGGATGCAATTCAGAAGTTAGATGCATTTGAAGAATCTGAAAACAAACTCCGACAAGCAACAGCAGGTTCTGGAATCGCAGAAAAAGCCGAGGAATTAAAGGAACTCGCCCGAGGTTTAGGGGTCTATCAAGCCGAGACGGCCCGACTGAAAGGAGAGGTCACTCGACATACTCAGAGTAGGTTAGATATTGAAAAGAGAATCGGTGAAATACGACAAAGAGAAGACTCCGATTCACTGTTGAATCGCCGCTTAACTCGCATCGATCAATTGCAAGGATTGACGGCCCTTGTCACCAGTTCTGTTCGAGCATCATTCGCAGAACCATTGGCTGATTCCTTTTCGGAGGGTTTCGAATTACTCTCACGGAAATCAGGCAGACTAGAAAAAGTCAGAATAAATATTGAAGATTATTCAACTCACTTGACGATGCGTGGGTTTGAGGGGAATTGGCTCGACCGTGATCTTTCGGCTACTGAAAAACAACATGTTGGATTAGCATTGATCTATGCCCTTCGGAGAGCCTCGACTCAGTGGTCTCTTCCTTTACCTGTCGTTGTTGATACCCCCACATCAAGAATGGATAGTGTCCACAAAAGTTGGTCAGTGACTCGATTCTATCCACAATTATCCAATCAAGTGATTGTCTTCGCAACGAGTGATGATTTGGCTGGTGGATTATTCAGTGAACTCGAAGAATCGGGAGTTCTTGGACCGCAATTGTTAGTTCAGGAAGTTTCGGACAATTCAGTTGAAGTTGTTGAGGCGAATTTGGATGCGTTTTTTGGAGGCTGATTGAATGCAAACAATGGAAAAACTGACAGCGACAACATTGCAGAGCTCACCTCTTACTCATAGTCGATTGAAGTATCTCGCTGCGATGGCTCACACTTCTGAAGACCACATATCTCGCTTGGGAATGGGACTTTCTCTTGCTGAAGGAAAGGTCGATAGTGTTTGGTCAACAAAATCAATCTCTTCAGAAGTTGGATTGTTGGATAGTATGAATGAAAAGAAACTACGTGGCCGCACTCTTTTCAAAGATGAACTTGCGATTTGGATGGCTCTCGTGCTTCGCCATCAAACGCCTGCGGATTACGATGAATGGCGTCAAGTTATGCGTTCACACTGGGAGCGAGGGGTCGAAATTCTCATGGAGAAATCCATAGATTCTGGAGATTGGCTCCGAACAATACGCGCCTGCCTGCCAAATTGACTGCCCTCATTCTTGTCGCACCAGTGCTAGGCGTTCCCACGTTATCACACAGCGATGGAAATGCCCGCGCGCGAGCGAAG
>DUDF01000076.1:20320-21654 GCA_012959435.1 Candidatus Poseidoniales archaeon | reverse complement strand
GGTTAGTGAAAAGGAGGGGCTTCTCAAGTGGATGACTGGATTAGCTGCAGGTGTTTTACTCGCTTCAGCCCTCTTAGTGGCTATACCTGAAGGTTTTGAAATTGCTCTGACTAATGGGATTAATGGACTGATTGTCGGAGGAGCGATTCTCGCAGGATTCCTGACAATGCTCCTTCTCGAGTGCTTCGGATTCGGACATGATATTCATGAGGAACACCATGACCACGAAGATGACCATGGTCACGATCATGTCCATCATCCAAGTAATGCCAATAGCATCGTAGTCGGTCTTAGTATTCATGCTCTAACCGATGGTTTGGCTATTGGGGCTGCAGCATTGACTGGTTCATTGGTACTGACAATTTCAGTCTTTTTGGCAGTTCTTGTTCACAAAGTCCCAGCCGCTTTTAGCGTTGGTCTGTTCAGTATGCATGAACGAGATGAGCGCTCGACATCAATTAGGGATGTATTGATGTTTAGCCTCGCTACTCCAATCATGATTTTAGTGACATTTTTCTTACTTGGAGACGTATCTGGAGAGTTTCTCGGATTAGCAATATTATTTGCTGGTGGAACATTCCTATATGTTGCAACTGTCGATGTATTGCCTGAAGTACACCACGCTGCTACTGGTAAAACCGCGATGATTCAAGTGGTATCTGGGGCATTAATAATGGTGGCACTTTTGTGGATTCTTGACGCAACGGGAATTGCTGCTCTAAGCCATTAAAACCATGTGGTAGCCACTTTTGGGAAAATCAAGAGGAATTGGAATGTCGGGACAATTTACCAATATCGCTGGTTACCGATTCGTTCCAATCTATGACCGAAATGAGATGCGTTGGCCGTTACGTGATTTTTGCATAGACCTTGAATTGAAAGGTACTATTTTACTTAGTGAAGAGGGCATAAATTTCTTCCTCTCTGGCACTCAAGAATCAGTCGACCGTTTCATAGCCCACATGAATGAGGATGAACGCTTCAAGGGAATTGCGCTAAAAACCAATTACTCTGACGAGCAACCATTCAACAGAATGCTTGTTAGACTCAAAAAGGAGATTATCTCTATGGGACATGACGAGGTAAAACCTGCAGAGTTTACTGGTCCTTCAATTAAGCCAAAAGAGTTCAAATCGTGGCTTGATGAGGGGAAAGAAATCATTGTTCTTGATACCAGGAATGACTACGAAATGCGAACTGGGAAATTTCAAAATGCTGTTGACCTAAATATCAAATCATTTCGCCAATTCCCTAATGCGATAAAACAACTTTCTGAAGAATTGAAGGGTACACCAGTAGTAATGTATTGCACCGGAGGGGTGCGATGTGAGAAA
>DUDF01000076.1:14809-20108 GCA_012959435.1 Candidatus Poseidoniales archaeon | reverse complement strand
AAGAAACTGACACCGTAATGTGCTTCACTTGTCGTGAGCCACTTCTCGCTCACGAGCAGCAATCCGAGGATTATATCGTTGGACAATCTTGCCCATACTGTATATCTTAAGATACTCTAATTAATCTTCAGAGATGTCTTTTACAGGCCATAAATGTTGAATATAACACTCCGAGCAAGCACGAGTCAACATTTGCTCCTTATACTCAAGAGGGCGACTCCAAACCTCCAGCGGTTTCTCTTTGCCGCAAATCGGGCAATCGGTAATCTCCCTCACCATTGAATCTCCGCCTGAGCCGATGATTCTTCAACTTGTGGTCGCCAAATGCAATACGCTACCCCCTTCTCCGCCATCTATGCGCTGCCTTGTGACTGGAGGGGGTGGGTTCCTAGGAAGCCATCTTGCTGAAGCATTGTTGACCCGTGGCCACACTGTTGCAGTGGTGGATGATTTATTTCGTGGCCGAAAAGCAAACATGCTAGATTTCAAGGCTATGCCAGACTTTACATTCGTGCTTGGAGATTGCGCAAATGTTGAGAAACTTGAGAAGGCTGAAGAAAAAATGAATGGGGTTGACATCGTTTTTCACCTTGCAGCGATTAACGGTACTCGTTACTTCCATGAACGACCTGATTTAGTAATTGATGTCAACATTAAGACAACTGAAACTGTCGTTAAATTCGCTACTGACAGAGGTGCACGCCTAGTTTTCACAAGTAGCCCAGAGGCTTTTGGAATACAAAATGAAATGCCATTAGGTGAACATCTTGACGCGATTTTCCCTAGCCCTCATGATCATTTCAGACATTCATACGGGGCCAGCAAATATCTTGGAGAAATTATTGTTCAATATGCCGTAAAAGAGAGAGGTTTAGATGGGAGGATTATCAGACCATTCAATGGTTATGGCCCACGATTAATGGGTAATGAACATGGACAAGTGACGGCAATTTTCCTTCACCAATGCCAAAGAGAACAAAATATTACACTTCATGGAGACGGCTCACAAACTCGATGTTTCACATGGTACAGTGACTTGATTGACGGGATAATTTCACTTGGTGAACTTGACGAGGGATTAGATGGCTCATCACTTCAAGGTGCCTCCTTCAATATTGGTTCAACTGACGAGGTCCCAATTCATCGCATTGCTGAATTAGCCCTTGAAGTTACAGGTGCTGATGTTGAAATCGTAATGACTGAAGGGCACCCTGGTGATTCAACTCGTCGTGTACCTGACGTTTCAGCAGCTCAGGAGGCACTTGGTTGGTCCTCAACCGTTGATATTTCAGAAGGAATGTTGCGTTGTTGGGAATGGATCCAAGTAGATTGAACCATATTTGGTTGGGGAATTGATGAATAACTTCTAGGAAATGAGGTGATAAAATGACTAGAATCAATCCGCTACCTGAGCGAGCCATAATTGGCATGGTACACCTGCAACCTCTTCCAGGTTCACCCCGTTTTACAGGTGACCTCGACGAAGTTGAACAATTTGCAATCAATGATGCTAGAATATTGATTGCTGGTGGATGTCATGCAATAATGGTGGAGAATTTTGGTGATGCGCCATTTCACGGAAGTGAAGTAGCGCCAGTAACAATCGCTGTAATGAGTCGTATTATCAGCAAGATTGTTGATGAAGTGGCTCGGCCAGAAGCAATTCCTGTTGGTGTCAATGTCCTAAGAAATGATGCTGCAGCTGCACTTTCTATTGCTGTTGCGAGTGGAGCACATTTCATCCGCGTCAATATTCACGTTGGTGGGATGATGACTGACCAAGGCTTGATTGAAGGAAAGGCAGCAGAAACTCTCCGTCTGAGAGAACAACTTGGCCACGGTCCCAGTTCCACCAACCCTATCGCTATCTTCGCTGATGTAGGAGTCAAACACGCAATACCTCTAGATTCAGATTGGATGCTAGAACAAGAAGCACAAGACTGCTGGAATCGCGGCCTAGCAGATGCGTTGATAGTCTCAGGTAGTGGAACTGGACAACCAACCTCCCCTGAAGACCTTGCGCGGGTCAGACTTGCCACACCTCACGCGATTTTACTTGTAGGCTCAGGAGCAACCTCTGAGAACCTACCAGAATATCTACGGCACGCAGATGGTGCCATTGTGGGGACTTTTCTTAAGGAAGAAAAAGATGTATCAAGAAAAGTGGACCTGTCCATCGTTTCTGCAGTAATAAAAGCGGCGAAAATTACACAAATTTGAATTTATTATAGTATTTTCATCCGGCTATTTAATTATATGCTAGGTGTAGTACGTGTATTTTGTATGAGACGTGTCTCAAAGGAATCATACAATTGGGCAGCCGGCTCTTACGTTGATTTGTTCATTGTTTCCGCGGTGACTCAAGTATTTTTTGCAGTTGGACTGTATTGGACATTCATTGATGATACTGCCTGGGTTAACCAAGCACCAGTAATTCACTCAAATATAAGAATCCTAGCAATTGGCACCCTACCAGTATTAGGATGGGTGATGGCGCTGGCCATGGGGATTGGATTAGACCGGTTCCCTCTTGATTACAAAACCGCACCATTTGACCCTTCTCTAATCTCAACGATTGTCGTGTTGAACATCTCTGGCCAACTCCTCATTTTGATTGGAATATTAACCTCTAACATTGAGACCTTAGAAAGTTTAGCAAAAATGGGTGCTACACTATTGGGGACCCAACTAATTTTGATGGGGCCGCTCGCTTGGAAATTATCCAATGCAAGGTCAGAGGATAATGAGAAAGTAGGATGGTGGGCAGAGGGTTCATTGCTTTCTTTACCGATAATAGGAGTGGTCAGTATTATAACTTGGACATTAGTGTTCCATGATTGGATCTACGTCATATTTTGGTCGGTAATACTTGATGGGTTTTGGTTAATGGTAACATTTGCCTTCATTCTTGGCCATTTCCAAGATAGATTGGGTTGGGAGTTGATGAACCCCAAGGTTACTACCCAAGCTTTCGCGGTGTTTGCTGTGCTCGTGATTATTCACATTCTACTTGAATTCCTATACCAATCTGGAACAATAACGGATAGTTATGTAAAAGCCAGTATCTCTGCCCCAATTCTGTGGGTTTTCTTTGTTTCACGACCAGACCGAATATGGAAAAATGTGTTAGCAGGAAAAAAATGTAGTGCTCAAATCCTTTCTGCTCACTCTTGGCTGCTGGCAACTGCAGGGATGGGCATTTATGAAGCAATTTATATTGAAGAAAAAGTAGGCATGTTCTATACTAGATTTATGTTAATTTTCGGTATAGTGGTACAAACAGTATGGGGTTCATCGGTGTATTTGCATGAAGACCATAATCACATTGAGATAGAAGATAGAAAAACTAGATGGATTAGTGTTATTATGATGATGATTCTGATGACAGTTGTGATGTGTTTGGCATTGAACGTAGGTGGACACTTTGATTCATTAGATTCTGAATTTGTTGCTAGAATTGCAGTAATTGCATTGTTCATTGCAGCCGCTGAATTCTTCATTTGGCTGGTTCGAGATGCGATTTTTAACCATGAAGATTGGCATAGAATCCCAATGTATTACACTAATATGCACGATGATAGTGAACCAGATGATGCATATTTCCCACATGAATCAGAATAACCTAGTGCCAAGGCTACAAGTAACAAAATAATATACTCCACTCATTTGGAGATATTTATGGATGAATCAGAATCTCGGTTCCCTGACAATCGGTGGTTGATTCTTGGTGTAATGAGTTTGAGCCTTGTCATTGTGATGTTGAACAATGTTACTCTGAATGTAGCACTCCCAAATCTATCGACTAGCCTTGGCGCAGACAATTCTGAATTACAGTGGATTATGGATGCATACGCACTTGTATTTGGTGGAACCCTTCTTGTGATGGGGGCATTGGGTGACCGATTTGGCCGTAAAGGCGCTTTGCAGATTGGTTTGGTGATTGTCTGTGCTGCATCTGCTTGGACGGCATTTTTTGCTGATTCGTCCACAGATGTGATCCTCGCCCGCGCAACGATGGGGTTGGGAGCGGCGTTGGTAATGCCATCTACGTTGTCAGTGGTGTTAGTGGTCTTTCCACCTAATGAACGCGGGAAAGCCATCGGTATTTGGGCTGCAATGGCGGGGATAGGTGCTCCTATTGGTCTACTTGTAGGAGGTTGGGCGGTTGAAAATTACAATTGGGAAATGGCGTTCTTGATTAACGTGCCAGTCATTCTCATCGCCTTAATCGCAGGTGCAATTATTGTACCACGTTCAAAAGATGAACAGCAACGCCCCCTTGATGGTCGCGGGGCAATTTTATCGGTACTTGTTCTTGGTTCTCTTTTGTATGGGATTATTGAGGGACCTAGTCTAGGTTGGACCGATAGTCGAGTGATCGGTGCGTTTGCCACCTTCCTCATTACAATCTTCTTGTTTGTGTATTCGCAAAAGAAAGCAAAATACCCTCTCTTGCCTCTAGAATTCTTCAAGAACAAGAGTTTTACAATTGGTTTAATCGCAATTTCCATGGCCTTCTTTGTGATGTTCTCATTTATGTTTATGCAAATGTTACACTTCCAACTTGTACGAGGGCATTCGCCTTTATCGGCAGCTCTCCGCTTCCTCCCGTTACCAATGGGTTTGATGCCAGCGGCAGCCAATAGCGATCGATTAGTCGCGAAGTTCGGCCGACCAAATGTCATATCTACTGGTTTGATTCTTGTAGCACTGGGGTTGGGTCTCTTTACCCTAGTTGGCATTGACACCAGTTATCCACAAATTGCAGCCACATTTGTTCTTCTTGGTCTAGGAATTGGGTTAACAATGGCTCCATCAACAACAGCAGTGATGGATGCTATTCCTGAATCCAAGGCTGGTGTGGGCAGCGCAACAAATGATTCAAGTCGAGAAGTTGGTGGTGCCCTTGGAATCGCAATAGGTGGTAGTGTACTAAACGAGATTTACCAATCAACAATTGTCATCCCCGCATCAGCAGCGGCAAAATCTTTAATTATTCAGGAATCATTTCCTGGGGCGATGACTATTGGTCAGCAAATGTTAACGGCTGGGAATCCAGAAGGTGCATTACTGATTGCATCAGCGAGAGAATCTTTCATCGAGGGCATGGTTGGAGCCTGTGTTGTTGCTGCCATCGTAGCATTAGTAGCGGCTATCATTGTCAAATTGAAAATGCCAGAAGATGACATCTTGTCCGATGAATGAAGGATGAAAAACCAGGACTGATTTTTTCACCGAGATAAAAGTTGTAACAATTCTTCAATGATTAGTGGCGCAAATCCGAGCACACAAACCTCTG